>DAIQRN010000237.1:0-4830 GCA_036786185.1 Acidovorax sp.
CCTGCCCCCCATGCTCACTGCCGCCACGGGCATGGATGCGATTGCGCACTGCATGGAGACCTTCATGTCCGCCGCGTTCAACCCACCCGCTGACGGCATTGCGCTGGACGGCCTCACGCGCGGCTGGGCGCACATCGAGCAGGCCACCAAAAACGGCAGCGACCGCGACGCCCGCCTGCACATGATGAGCGCCAGCATGCAGGGCGCCATGGCCTTCCAGAAGGGCCTGGGCGCCGTGCACTCGCTCAGCCACAGCCTGGGCGGCGTCAACCCGCGCCTGCACCATGGCACGCTCAACGCCATGTTTTTGCCCGCCGTGGTGCGTTTCAATGCCGGTGCCGAATCGGTGCAGAAAGACCAGCGCCTGGCGCGCATGGCCCACGCCATGGGTCTTGCGTCGGCGGGCGACATCCCCGAAGCCATCCGCGACATGAACGCCCGCCTGGGGCTGCCCACGGGCCTGGCCGCCATGGGCGTGACGCCGGACATGTTCGACGACATCATCAAGGGCGCGCTGGCCGACCACTGCCACAAGACCAACCCGCGCGTGGCCACGCCCGAGGAATACCGCGAGCTGCTGGCGCAGTCGCTCTGAGCCCCGGCACGCCGCGGGGCCGCTACAGGGGCTGCACCGCCCCCATGTCCGGCCGCTGCAGCCACTGTGCCCACTCGTCCACCAACTGCTGACTGGCCTGCGTGGCCGCGCGCCAGGCCTTGGCGCGTGCGGCGCTGTCGGTGCCGTAGTGGGTGAAGTCCTTGCGGTCGGGCAGCTTGGCGTTGGGCAGGGACCGCACCCAGTCCGGGTGGGGCGATAGCACCACCATGTTGTCCAGCGCGGGCGTGGCGCGGTGGCGCCACTTCAGGCCCTTGTCCAGCCAACCGGGCACCACGCGGTGCTGGAAGTGCGGGTACAGGACGAGGCCACCAGTTTTTTGCAATTTTTGGTCTTTTTGGCCTCCAGCGCTTATCTGGCAATCGCTGGCAGCTATCTTTTTTGCATCACCATAGGCCAGATGCAGATGGTAGTCGGTGATGCCGCCATCCCAGTAGGCGCCGCGCGGCGCGCCCGGAATGTTGTGCACCGCCTGCAGCACGAAAGGGATGGAGCAGCTGGCCTGCAAGGCGGGCATGAAGTTGTCCGCACTCAGCCGCACCTGCCGCGTGCGGTAGTCCTTGGTGCCAAAGGGCAAGGCGGCGCAGCCCGCCCCTGGCACCGACGCATCGGGCGACGAGAACACCACCCGCTCCAGCCAGGCCCCCATGGCCTTGCGATGGACGGTGTTGGTCAGAAAGGCGCCTAGATAGCCCAGCGGTGTGGCCAGGCCGTGCTCGCGGCGCAGCAGGTGGCGCCCGCGCGATGTCACGATGTGCAGGTGAAAGCGTGGGTGGCTCAGCACCTCCTGCACCCGCCCACCGTAGAAGGCATCCAGGTTCTGCCCGAACCGCTCGCTCACATGCTGGGCCGTGGGCCGCTTCTGGCCGGGCGGCAGCTCGTAGTCCTGGTGGATGTAGTCGTGCTCCAGCCGCTCAAAGGCTGCCACCGACTCATTGAGGCAGGCCGTGGCCATGCGCCATGCGCCGATGGAGGCGCCCACCAGGTGCACCGGCTGGCGCGACTGCGGCAGCCACTCGCCAAAGATAAACCGGTCCAGCGGCCCCAGGATGAGCCCCTTGGGCCCGCCCGCGGCTGCCGGGATCACGCCCACATCCGCGGGCTGCAGGCCCTGGTGTTCCAGGTGTTCGCGGGCGCGCGGGCCCGCGTGGATGCACAGTGCTTTCATGGCGGGGATTGTCGCAAAGCCGCGCCCCCAGGGCGGGTCAGACGATGTAGTCTTCCGCCTCGGGCCGCGCTGTCCAGTCGATGGGGTCCTGCTGCAGCACCATGTCGATGTCCAGGCCCAGGGTCAGCCCCACCTCGCCGGGGAAGGACACCGTGAGCTCGTTCTCGCTCAGCTCGGCCTCGCGGGCCCGGGCGCGCCAGGAGGCCAGGTGAATCACCCCGGCCAGGGGCTCGTAGGCGTTGTTGTCAAACGGGGCGATCTGGTGCTGCAGGGCATCCACCACCACCTCGGGCAGCTGCCAGCGGCGGGCCAGGGCCGCCGTCACGTGGGCGTAGCTGTAGCCAAAGATGCGCTGCTCGATCTTGGCGCGCCGCAGGTCGAACGGCGCCACCAGGGTGTCCACCGCATGCGCCTTGTCCGGCGCCGCCAGGTGGATGACCAGCTCCCCCAGCGCATGCAGCAGGCCTGCCGAGTAGGCCGCGATCTGGTTCTGGTGCACGATGCCCGCGAGCGAGCGCGACAGCTTGGCCGTGTTGAGGCTGTAGCGCCAGAACTGCTGCATGTTCACACCGGGCACCGAACGCGACGTGGTGCCCAGCGTGGCCGACGACACCAGCGTGCGCAACTGCGCCGCGCCCAGCAGCGCCAGCGCCTCGGGGATGCCGGCGATCTGGCGCGGCCGCTGAAAGGTGGCCGAGTTGGCCAGCTCCAGCAGCCGCGCGGCCAGGGCCGGGTCGGTGCCAAAGAACTGGTTCAGGCGGCGCAGATTGGGCTCGTCATGGGCCAACTCGCTCATCAGCAGCGCCACGGCGCGCGGAAGGCTGGGCAATGCCACGGGTTCGGCCAGCAGTGCGTTCAGCTCCATGGGGTAAGGCACGTGGGATGGGGTTGTGGCCATTATGGACGCGCTATGGTTCTACCGCCCTATCGTCCCTCGTCCTCTCGTCCTATTGCTCGCCTACCTATCGGCCCTTGGCCTGCTGCAGCTTGGCAAAGGCCGATGCCATGGCGGACTGCTGGGGCGGCTCATTGGCGCGGCGCGGCGGCTGGGCATAGCCCCGGCCAGCGCTTTCAAAGCGGTTGCCCTGCCCGTCCCGGTCGCCATGCTGGCGTGCGGGGGCGGCATCGAGCTTCATCGACAGGCCGATGCGCTTCCTGTCCACGTCCACCTCCATGACCTTGACCTTGACGATGTCGCCGGTCTTGACCACTTCGCGCGCGTCGTTGACGAACTTGTGCGCCAGCTGGCTCACGTGCACCAGGCCGTCCTGGTGCACGCCCAGGTCGATGAAGGCGCCGAACTGGGCCACGTTGCTCACAGTGCCCTCCAGAATCATGCCTTCCTTGAGGTCCTTGATGTCCTCCACGCCGTCATTGAAGCGCGCGACCTTGAAGTCCGGGCGCGGGTCGCGGCCGGGCTTTTCGAGCTCGGCCAGGATGTCCTTGACGGTGATGACACCGAACTTCTCGTTGGCGAACAGCTCGGGCTTCAAGGTCTTGAGCATGTCGCTGCGGCCCATGATCTCGGCCACGGGCTTGCCCGTCTTTTCCATGATCTGCTCGACCACGGGGTAGGTCTCGGGGTGCACGCCGGTCATGTCCAAGGGGTTCTCGCCACCGCGAATGCGCAAGAAGCCCGCGCTCTGCTCAAAGGTCTTGGCGCCCAGGCCCGCCACATCCATCAACTGCTTGCGGCTCTTGAACGCGCCGTTGGCCTCGCGCCAGCGCACCACGGCTTTGGCCACGCTGCCCGACAGGCCCGACACGCGGGAGAGCAGCGGCACGCTGGCCGTGTTCAGGTCCACGCCCACCGAGTTCACGCAGTCCTCCACCACCGTGCCCAGCGTGCGGGCCAGCTCGCTCTGGTTCACGTCGTGCTGGTACTGGCCCACGCCAATGCTCTTGGGGTCGATCTTGACCAGCTCGGCCAGCGGGTCTTGCAGGCGGCGCGCGATGGAGGCGGCACCACGCAGGCTCACGTCCACATCGGGCATCTCTTGCGACGCGTATTCGCTGGCGGAGTAGACGGACGCACCTGCCTCGCTCACCACCACCTTCTCGATGGCGCGGTCGGCCTTGGCGGCCATCTTGATGAGGTCGGCGGCCAGCTTGTCCGTCTCGCGGCTGGCCGTGCCGTTGCCGATCGCAATCAGGTTCACGCCGTGTTTTTCCACCAGCTTGGCCAGGGTGAAGAGCGAGCCGTCCCAGTCGCGCTTAGGCTCGTGCGGGTACACGGTGGCCGTCTCCACCAGCTTGCCCGTGGCATCCACCACCGCCACCTTCACGCCGGTGCGGATGCCGGGGTCCAGGCCCATGACCACGCGCGGGCCGGCGGGCGCGGCCAGCAGCAGGTCGCGCAGGTTGTCGGCAAACACCTTGATCGCCACCTTCTCGGCCTCGTCGCGCAGGCGGGCAAACAGGTCGCGCTCGGTAGAGAGGCTCAGCTTCACGCGCCAGGTCCAGGCCACGCACTTGCGGATCAGATCGTCCGCCTTGCGGCCCTGGTGGCTCCAGCCCAGGTGCAGGGCAATCTTGCCTTCGGCCATGCTGGGCTTGCCGGGTTCGGGCTCCACCGGCAGTACCAACTTGGCTTCCAGAATCTCCAGCCCACGCCCCCGGAACACAGCCAGCGCGCGGTGCGAGGGCACACGGCCAATCGGCTCGTCGTAGTCGAAGTAGTCGCGGAACTTGGAAACCTCGGGGTCGTTCTCGTTCTTGCTGTCCACCTTCTTGCTGCGCAGCAGGCCTTCGGCCCACAGCCATTCACGCAGGTTTTGCACCAGGGCCGGGTCTTCCGCCCAGCGCTCGCTCAGGATGTCGCGCACGCCGTCGAGCACGGCAGGCACGGTGGAGAAATCAGCGCCGGGCTTGCCGTCGTCCAGCACCTCGGTGGGCTTAGTGAAGGCGGCGGCCTCCACAGCGGGGTCCAGCGTCGGGTCGGCAAACAGCTTGTCGGCCAGGGGCTCGATGCCGAACTCGCGCGCGATCTGGCCCTTGGTGCGGCGCTTTTGCTTGAAGGGCAGGTAGATGTCTTCCAGCTCCTGCTTGG
>DAIQRN010000238.1:0-2800 GCA_036786185.1 Acidovorax sp.
CCGGCCTCTTCGTCCGTCTCGCGCGCGGCGCCCTGGGCGGTGGTTTCGTCCAGCTCCATGAAGCCTGCGGGCAGGGTCCATTTGCCCCAGCGCGGCTCGATGTTGCGCTTGCACAGCAGCACGCGGCCGTCGGGCATGACGGGCACGGTGCCCACCACGTTGAGCGGGTTCTCGTAGTGCACCGTGTGGCAGCCGGGGCATATGGCGCGCTGCCGGGTGTCGCCGTCGTCAGGCAGGCGGTAGACCACGGCGGTGCCGCAGGCGCGGCAGTGCTTGATGGGGCTGCGGTAGGTCATGCGATGTTTTGATTCAAATCGGTCTCCAGCGCTTATGCAGCAAGCGCTGGCAGCTATCAGATAGATAGTATCAAACGACCTGCAGGCGCAAGCTGCCCAGGCCCGCCACACTGCCTTCCAGCACATCGCCGCGCACTACGGCGCCCACGCCTTCGGGGGTGCCGGTGTAGATCAGGTCGCCGGGCTGCAGCGTCCAGGCGGCAGAGAGGTGCTCGATGGTCTCGGCAATGTTCCAGATCAGCTGGGCCACGGTGCTGCGCTGGCGGTCGGCGCCATTGACCTGCAGCCAGATGGCGGCCTGGGCCACGTCGCCCGCCTGCGCGGCGGGGGTGATGGGGCCGATGGGCGCGCTGGCGTCAAAGCCCTTGCCGATGCACCAGGGGCGGCCTTGCTTCTTCATATCGTTCTGCAGGTCGCGGCGCGTCATGTCCAGGCCCACGGCGTAGCCGTAGATGTGCTGGTGCGCGTCGGCGGCCTTGATGTTCTTGCCGCCCTTGCCGATGGCCACCACCAGCTCGATCTCGTGGTGCAGGTTGGCCGTGAGGCTGGGGTAGGGCAGCTGGCCGGTGTCGCCCGCATGGACCACCACGATGGCGTCGGCGGGCTTCATGAAGAAGAAGGGCGGCTCGCGGCCGGTGAAGCCCATTTCCTTGGCGTGTTCTTCGTAGTTGCGGCCCACGCAGTAGATGCGGTGCACGGGAAAGCGTTCGTCGCGGCCTGCCACGGGCACGCTGGCCACCGGGGCGGGAGAAAACACATAGCTCATGGCTGTCCTTGGGGGGTTGAGGGTGTCCGGGTTCGCTCGCGGCAGTGTGCCATGGCGGCAGGCCGCCCGCTGGCGACGGATGAGGGCCGGACCTGGAGCGCTACACTCGCGCCCATGGCAAAGAGCTTTGATTTTCACCATACGCCAGGCCATCTGGTGCGCCGGGCCCACCAGCGCGCCGTGGCGCTTTTCATGGAAGAGACGGCGGGGTTTGACGTGACGCCGGTGCAGTTTGCCATCCTGCACGAGCTGCTGGCCCGGCCCGGCGAAGACCAGGTCACGCTGGCGTCGCGCGTGGCGTTTGATGCGGCCACTTCGGGCTCGGTGATCGGGCGGCTGGAAAAGCGCGGCTGGATCCGCCGCGAGCCCGACACCCGCGACCGCCGCCGCAAGCTGCTGTGGATCACCCCCGAGGGCGAAGTGGCCGCCCTGCAGATGCGCGACGCCGCCCAGCGCGTGCAGGAGCGCCTGGCGGGGCCGCTCAACGCGCAGGAGCGCAGCGACCTGATGGCGCTGCTGACCAAGGTTGTCTATCACCACAAGGACCCGGCGGGCACGTCAGGGGCCTGAAACACACGTTATGCAGCTCTACAACTATTTCCGTTCCTCGGCCTCGTACCGCGTGCGCATCGCGCTGCAGGTCAAGGGCCTGGCCTACGACTACCGCTCCCTGCACCTCGTCAAGGGCGAGCACAAGGCGCCCGAATACACCGCCCGCCTGGGCGACGCCCTGGTGCCTGCGCTGGTCACCGACGATGGCGCGGTGCTGTCGCAGTCCATGGCCATCATCGAATACCTGGACGAAACCCACCCCACGCCGCCGCTGCTGCCCGCCACGCCGCTGGCCCGCGCGCAGGTGCGGGCGCTGGCGCAGATGGTGGCCTGCGAGATCCATCCGCTGAACAACCTGCGCGTGCTCAAGTACCTGGTGAACGACCTGAAGGTGGCGGAAGACGCCAAGAACGCCTGGTACCACCACTGGGTGCGCAATGGCCTGGAGGCCTTTGAGCGCCAACTGGCGCTGCTGGCGCAGCAGCGCGCGGACCAGGGGCTGGCGCCTTCGGTGCTGTGCTGGGGCGACACCCCCACGCTGGCCGACTGCTGCCTGGTGCCGCAGATCTTCAACGCCCAGCGCTTTGGCGTCAGCCTGGACGGCCTGCCGCGCACCATGGCTGCGGTGGACGCCTGCATGGCGCTGCCCGCCTTCCAGCAGGCGCATCCGTCGGCATGCCCGGACAGCGAGGCTTGACCTCCATCACGCCCCTCATCCCGGACTGGCCCGCACCGCCGGGCGTGCACGCCCTGTGCACCACGCGCGCGGGCGGCGTGAGCCTGCCGCCCTATGACAGCCTGAACCTGGGCACGCATGTGGGCGACGACCCGGCGGCCGTGCAGGCCAATCGCCAGCGCCTGCAGGGCGCGCTGCAAGGCGCGCGTGCGGTCTTCTTGAACCAGGTGCACGGGGATGGCGTGGTGCATGTGCAGGGCGACACCGCCGACGGCACGGCGGCGGATGCCTGCGTGGCCACGGCACCCGGCGTGGCCTGCACCATCATGGTGGCGGACTGCCTGCCCGTGCTGCTGGCCCACGACAGCGGTGCCGTGGTGGCCGCCGCGCACGCGGGCTGGCGTGGCCTGGCGGGCACCAGCGGGCAGGGCGTGCTGGAATCAGTTTTCAGGTCTTTTGAGGCTCTGGCGCTTATCCATCAAGCGCAAGCAGCTATCAAAAAAGAAGCAA
>DAIQRN010000238.1:2900-4825 GCA_036786185.1 Acidovorax sp.
TTGATCTTGCGCTTGCGCCCCGGCGTGCCCAGGATGTACACCAGGATCCCCATGGGCAGCACGCCATACAGCACAAAGGTAATCACCGCGCCCAGCACCGAGCCGACGGGGCTGGTGGCTTCGGCCACGGCCATCATGAGGGAGACATAGGTCCAGACGATAACGATCAGATACATTGCGCGCGGTTTTTTGAATAAAGGGGATGAAGAAGCGAGGCGCCGGAACGCCACCGGGGGCTGAACCCGTTGCCTTGTCCCGGAAGGTGGGCAACAATGAAGCCGCGAGACACCCTACAGCGAGGACAGAGCATGCATTCTGAATCACCCTGGGCCGACAGCGCCCAGCAACTCCAGCAGATTTTCGGGCAAAGCTGGGCACAGGCCCTGCAGTCGTTCCAGAGCCTGGACCTGGGCGCCGCCCTTCCCACAGCCGCCCCGCAGCTGAAGTTCTCGCCCGACAAGCTCAAGACCCTGCAGCAGCAGTACCTCAAGGACGCCCAGGAGCTGTGGGCCCAGGGGATGCAAGGCGCGCTGGAGGTCAAGGACCGCCGCTTTGCGGGCGAGGGCTGGGCGGGCAACCCGGTGGCCGCGTTCTCGGCCGCCACCTACCTGCTCAATGCCCGCACCCTGATGGGCCTGGCCGAGGCCGTGGAGTCCGACGAAAAAACCAAGTCCCGCATCCGCTTTGGTGTGGAGCAGTGGATGGCGGCCATGGCGCCCAGCAACTTCCTGGCCTTCAACGCCGATGCGCAGAAGAAGGCCATCGACACCCAGGGCGAGAGCATTGCCAAAGGCATGCAGAACCTGCTGCACGACATCACGCAGGGCCATGTGTCCATGACGGACGAAAGCCAGTTCGAGGTGGGCAAGAACGTGGCCACCACCGAAGGCGCCGTGGTGTTCGAGAACGAACTGTTCCAGTTGCTGGAGTACAAACCGCTCACGGCCAAGGTCTATGAACGCCCGTTTCTGCTGGTGCCGCCGTGCATCAACAAGTTCTACATCCTGGACCTACAGCCCGAAAACTCGCTGATCCGCTATGCCGTCAGCGAGGGCCACCACACCTTTGTGGTGAGCTGGCGCAACCCCCACGACGAGCTGGCCCACAAGACCTGGGACGACTACGTGGAAGACGGCGCCATGGCGGCCATCGAGGTGGTGCAGAGCATCACGGGCGCCGAGAAGATCAACGCCCTGGGCTTTTGCGTGGGCGGCACCATCCTCAGCAATGCACTGACCGTACTGGCCACACGGGGCCACGAGCCCGTGGCCAGCGCCACCTTTCTCACCACGCTGATCGACTTTACCGACACGGGCATCCTCGACGTGTTCATCGACGAGGCCTTCGTCAAGTTCCGCGAGATGCAGATGGGCCATGGCGGCCTCATGAAGGGGCAGGACCTGGCATCGACCTTCAGCTTTCTGCGGCCCAACGACCTGGTGTGGAACTACGTGGTGGGCAACTACCTCAAGGGCGAGACGCCGCCGCCGTTCGACCTGCTGTACTGGAACAGCGACAGCACCAACCTGCCCGGGCCGTTTTACGCCTGGTACCTGCGCAATTTCTACCTCGAAAACAACCTGATCAAGCCCGGCAAGCTCACCGTCTGCGGCGAGAAGATGGACCTGCGCCAGCTCGACCTGCCGGTGTACATCTACGGTTCGCGCGAGGACCACATCGTGCCCGCCACGGCGGCCTATGCGTCCACCCAGGTGTTGCCGGGCAAGAAGCGCTTTGTCATGGGCGCCTCGGGCCACATCGCGGGCGTCATCAACCCACCCGCCAAGGGCAAGCGCAGCCACTGGATTCGCACGGATGGCAAGTTCCCCGCCACGCTGGATCAATGGATGGATGGCGCGGCCGAGCACCCCGGCAGCTGGTGGACCGACTGGTCCGCCTGGCTCAAGGGCCACGCGGGCAAGCAG
>DAIQRN010000239.1:0-4815 GCA_036786185.1 Acidovorax sp.
CCATCAACAACGCACGCCGTGTGCTGGAGCTGCGCGCCGAGTTCGGCTCGCTCGCCCACTACGTGTGGCGCTACGAGCCCACGGCCGCCGACCGGCCCGCGCGCCTCACGCGCGAGGTGGCGCGCACGCTGGCCACCTCGCCCGCGTCGATCGCCATGTCCAAGGACCTGAAAAAACGCGGCTGGAGCTTTGTCGGCCCCACCACCGTCTATGCCTTCATGCAGGCCATGGGGCTGGTCAATGACCACCTGGAAGGCTGCCATGTGCGCGAGCAGGCCTGGCAGGCGCGGGCAGCGTTCACGCCGCCGCTGGTCTAAAGGATCTCCAGCACCCGCTCCACCGGTCGGCACACGCGCACGCCGCGCGGGGTGACGACGATGGGGCGCTGCAGCAGCTGCGGGTGCGCAACCGCGGCGGCGAGGCGCTGTGCATCGGCCACGCCGGGGGCGTCCAGGCCGAGCTCGGTGTACAGCGCTTCCTTGCTGCGGAGGAAGTCGGCGGCGCTCTGACCGCTGTCGGCCACCAGGCGCGTGAGCGTGGCGTGGTCGGGTGGGGTCTTCAGGTACTCGATGACATCGGGCTCCAGGCCGCGTTCACGCAGCAAGGCCAGTGTGTTGCGCGAGGTGCTGCATTTGGGGTTGTGATAGATCGTGGTGTGGGACATGGCGATTGAGTGGGTTGAAAGGGTGCCGTGCGCGGCGGTGTGTGGCAGGCAGGCGGCGTCAGCGCGCCATCTCCACGTGGTCCAGCAGCGCAAAGTCGGCACCCGGTGCGGGTTCGGCAAACAGGGCCAGGCTGTTGAAGTTCAGCGCGGGCAGGTCTGAGAAATACTCCTGCGCCGCATCGAACACCAGCGCCTGTGTGGGCGCATCCACCAGCTGCAACGGGCCCGTGATGGGCAGATGGAAGCGAAACGCCTCGGCCATGGCCAGGCAGCCCTGGGCGTCGGACAGCGCCTGCAGCTGGGCCCTGCAGGCTGCGGCGGCGGTTTCAAGGGCGCCATTGGCGGCATGCGAGGCGGGCACCACCAGCGCCAGAATGTCGCCCACGCGCTCCACCTGCAGCGGGGGCAGTGCGCAGGGCTCCAGGCTGTGGGCCAGCGTCTGCAGCGCTTGTTGGAGCGCGATCCAGTCCACGCCCGGTGCGAGCGCAAACGGGGTCTTGAGCGGTGCCTGCCAGCCGCGGCGGCGCGGCACGGCCGTCAGCCGGTGCAGCGCGTCTGCGGCAACGCCCTCGATCGCGAGCTGCTGGCGGGGCTGCAGCAGGGCTGCGCAGCGGCCCAGCCAGTGGCTGCCGGCCAGCCAGCCCAGGCTGCCGGGGTTGGGTGCAAAAGACACCGCGTAGCGGATGGGGGCGGCGTGCGGCGTGCTCATCCGCCCTTGTCCGCGCTCATCCAGGCCAGGTCCAGGGGCCGGTCCTCGAATTCGGTGTTGAGCACCACGGTGCTGGTGGTGCGGGCCACGCCTTCGATGGACTTGATCTGGTAGAGCACGTCCTCCAGTGCACGGGCGTGGGTGGTGCGTACCTTGGCCAGAAAGTCGTGTTCTCCCGCCACGCTGTGCAGTTCTTCGATCTCGGGCATGGCCTGCAGGCGCGGGGCGATGTCGCGGCAATGGGCACCGCCATCGTTGCGGATGGCCACGTAGGCTGTGAAGCCCAGGCCCACGCGCTCGGGCGCCACGCTGATGGAAAAGCGGCGGATCACGCCCTTGTCCAGCAGCTTCTTCACACGCTCGTGCACGGCGGCGGTGGACAGCCCCACCTCGGTGCCCACGTCGGCGTAGGAACGTCGGCCATCGGCGCTCAATGCCGAAATAATTCTGGCGTCCATCTCATCCGTCTGAATATTTGCTTGCATGGGCATTATTTTTTGGTAAAAATTCCGAAAACACCGTGGTTCCCATAAATTATTCGGTCAGGTGAAGAATATGCCGGCAATTTTCAATGCGCAAGTCCGCACACCCCGTGGTTGGGCCGTTGCCGTGGCCCTGTTGTTGGTCTATGTGGTGTGGGGCACGACCTATTTCGCCATCGGCGTGGCACTCACCAGCATGCCGCCGCTGTGGATGAATGCCATCCGCTTTCTGGGCGCGGGTGGCGTGATGCTGCTCATTGCGCTGTGGCAGGGGCACGTCCTGCCCACGGCGGCGCAGTGGCGCCACGCGGCCGTGGTGGGCGGGTGCATGGTGTTCCTGGCCATGAACCTGGTGGGCTTTGCGCAGAAGCTGGGCATTGGCTCGGGCCTCATGGCGACCGTGGTCACCACCATGCCGATGTGGCTGGCGCTGTGGTCGCGCTGGGGCGGCGAGCGCGTGCCGTTCACGAGTTGGATCGGCCTGGCGCTGGGCGTCGTGGGCGCGCTGCTGCTGGCGCTGGAGGGCGACTTCTCGGCCACGTGGCTGGGCGCGCTGTTGGCTTTTGGCGCGCCGCTGGCCTGGAGCCTGGGCTCGTATGCATCGCGCCGGCTCTCACTGCCCGCGCCCGCCATGGCCTCGGCCGCGCAATGGTTCACGGGCGGGGCGATGGGGCTGGCGGTGGCGCTGTGCTTCGAGCCGCTGTCCGCGCTGGGGCAGGTGAGCGCCAAGTCCTGGGCGGCGTGGGCTTACCTGCTGGTGTTCGGCACGCTGGTCGCGCTCAATGCCTACCTGTGGCTGCTGCAGAACACCTCGGCCGCTCTGGCGGGCAGCTACTCGTTCGTGAACCCGGCCGTGGCGCTGCTGGTGGGCGTGGCCCTGGGCGGCGAGCGGCTCACGGGCTGGGTGTTTGCCGCGCTGCCGCTGATCGGCGTGGCGCTGGCGTTCATCCTGTATGGGCAGGCGCTGCGGGACTGGTTCAGTCGGGCACGACGGCGGTGGCCTCTATTTCGATCTTCGCGCGCTCTTCCATGAGGGCCGCCACCTGCACACACGCCATGGCCGGAAAGTTCTTGCCCAGCACCTCGCGGTACACCGCGCCCAACTCCTTTAGGCGGGCGTTGTATTCGTTGCGGTCCACCACGTACCAGGTCAGGCGCACCAGGTGCTCGGGCCCGGCGCCGCCGGCCTCCAGAATGGCGCGCACGTTCAGCAGCGTCTGCCGCGTCTGGTCGATGAAGTCATCGCTCTCGAACTGCTGCTGGGCGTTCCAGCCGATCTGGCCACCCGTGAAGACCATCGTGCCGCGCGCGGCCACGCCGTTGGCATAGCCCTTGGGGGCAACCCAGCCGGAGGGCTGGAGGGCGGTGTGCATCATGGGGTGTCCTTTGGCAATGGGGTGGGGGCCTGGCGCAGCTTGAAGCGCTGCAGCTTGCCGGTTTCGGTGCGGGGCAGCGTGGTGGCAAATTCCACCACGCGCGGGTATTTGAACGGGGCGATGGTGGCTTTCACGTGGTCTTGCAAGGCCTTGACCATGGCCGCGTCGGCGGTGTGTCCGGCCTTCAGAACGCACACGGCTTTCACCACCATGCCGCGCTCCTCGTCGGGCACGCCGATCACGCCGCACTCGGCCACGGCGGGGTGGCGCAGCAGGGCATCTTCGACCTCGGGGCCGCCCACGTTGTAGCCCGCGGTGATGATCATGTCGTCATCGCGCGCCTGGTAGAAGAAGTAGCCATCGGCGTCCTGTGTGAAGGCGTCGCCGGGGTAGTTCCAGCCGTCCTTCACGTACCTGGCCTGGCGCGGGTCGTCGAGGTACTTGCAGCCCGTGGGGCCGACCACGGCCAGCCTGCCCACCGTGCCGTGGGGCACCTCGCGGCCTTCATCGTCCACCACCTTGGCCTGGTAGCCGGGCACCACCTTGCCGATGGCGCCAGGGCGGGTTTCGCCGCCAGCCGACGAGATGAAGATGTGGAACATCTCGGTGGCACCGATGCCGTCGGTCATGTCGATGCCGGTGGCGTCCTTCCACAGCTGGCGCGTCGCGTCGGGCAGGCCCTCGCCCGCGCTCACGCTGATGCGCAGCTGGGGCAGGCCGATCTGCTTGGCGAAGGGTGCCATCTGCCGGTAGAAGGTGGGCGCGGTGTAGCAGATGGTGACGCCCGCGTCGCGCATGAGTACCACCATGGTTTCAGGCGTGTAGGGCTGGTCCGGGAAGTAGATGCTGGCACCCGCCCACATCGGAAAGACCAGCAGCCCGCCCAGACCGAAGGTGAAGGCCAGCGGCGGCGAGCCCGCCACGATGTCGTCGGGCGTGGCGCGCAGCACGTGGCGCGGCCAGGCCTCGCAGCCTGCCAGCACGTCGCGGTGCGTGTGCACGGCGGCCTTGGGCGCGCCCGTGGTGCCCGAGGTGAAGGCCATCAGCGCAATATCGTCCGCCGCCGTGGGGCAGGAGGGGGTGGTGCCGCTCTTGCCCTGCGCGCGCTGAAGGAGGTCGGCCGCGTCGGGCGCGGTATGAAAGGGCACGATGGTGGTCAGTACCGGCTGCTGCGCCTGCGCCGTCTGCAACTCGGCCAGCAGACGGCCGTCGCACAGGGCCAGCGTGGGCTGGGCACGCTCGATGACGGCGCCCAGCTCGCCCGCGCGCAGCAGCGGCATGGTGGCCACGGCCACGAGGCCGGCGTACACCACGCCCAGCCAGGCCAGCGCCATCTCCACCGTGTTGCCGCCGCGCAGCAGCACGCGGTTGCCGGGCACCAGGCCGTGGTCCTGCGTCAGCACTTCGGCAATGCGCGCGGCTTCGGCGCGGGCGTCGCGGTAGGTGTAGGTGCGGTGCGGGCCGCGCAGCAGGGGGCGGTCGATGTGGCCGGCACGCTCGGCCTGGTCGAACAGGGCCTGCACCAGGTTGGCCTGATCGGGGATGTTCAGCTCGGGCAGGTCGTAGCGCAGCGTGGGCCAGGCC
>DAIQRN010000240.1:0-4807 GCA_036786185.1 Acidovorax sp.
TGGGCACCATCAGGGCCATGTTCAACACCGTCCATGAAAGGACTGCATCATGAAACCCTGGATCAAGAAAGCCCTGGTGGGCCTGTTTGGCGCGTCGATCATGGCGGGGGGGCTGGCGGCGTGTTCCAGCGGTGGCCACCATGCTCACCACGGCGCCATGACGGCCGAGAAGATGGCCGAGATGCGCGGCAAGATCGTGGAGCGGGTGAGCGGCAAGCTCGATCTGAACGACGCGCAAAAGCGCAAGCTCAATGCCTTGGCAGACCAGCTGCAAGCGCAGCGCATGGCCTTGGTGGGCAGCATGCCGGACCCGCGCGCGCGAGTGCAGGCGCTGGTGGCGGGCGACAAGTTTGACCGTGCGCAGGCGCAGGCGCTGCTGCAGGAGAAGACCCAGGCGGTGCAGGCGCACAGCCCCGATGTGCTCAATGCGCTGGCGGATTTCTATGACAGCCTGGACGCGGGCCAGCAGCAGAAGGTGCGCGAGCTGATGCAGCGGCGCAAGGGCTGGATGGCGCGCGGCTGACGCGGGAGATGGCCATGTCACCCCTGTGGGACCCCATTCACCAACTGGCCGGACAGCTGCGCGAACACGGCCCCACGCTGCTGGCCGGCATGCCGGAGCCGCACGATGAGCTGATGTCCCTGGTGTGGGGCTCGCGGTTTGACCGTGAGCACGCCCTGGGCCTGGTGGCGCGCCAGCCTGCGGAGGCTGCGGTGGCGCTGCCTGCCTTGCTGGCAGCGGCAGACACTTTCGATGCCCTGCACCTTCCCGTGCAGCGGCGGCTGCGCGACCTCATTCGCAGACACCGCGCATTGCGTGCGGAGCCTCGCGTGTTGGGAGATGGGCCGTCCGCCAATGCAAGAATTGCGCATGCACCGAATTCTTCTCATTGACGACGACGCGCAACTGGGACCGCCGCTGGCCGTGTACTTTCAGCGGTTTGAACTGGAGCTGGTCCACGCGCTCAAGCCCAGCGACGGGCTGGCGCGGCTGGCGGCGGGCGGCTTTGATGCCGCCATCCTCGATGTCATGCTGCCCGAGATGGATGGCTTCGAGCTGTGCCGCCACATCCGCCGCCAGGGGGATTTGCCTGTGGTGATGCTCACGGCGCGTGGCGAGGTCATGGACCGCGTGGTCGGGCTGGAGCTGGGGGCAGACGACTACCTGCCCAAGCCGTTCGAGCCGCGCGAGCTGGTGGCCCGCCTGCAGACCGTGCTGCGCCGCCGCAGCGGCGCAGGGCAGGGCGGTGCTTCTGCTGTGCTGGCGTTTGATGGCCTGGTGATTGATGCCGCTCAGCGCAGCGTGCGGCGCCACGGCGAGGCCGTGGAGCTGACGGGTACCGAGTTTGACTTGCTGCACCTGCTGGCGCGTGAGCCGGGCAGGGTGTTCAGCCGCGACGACATCCTGAACCAGCTGCGCGGGCATGAAGCCGAGCTGTACACCCGCGCAGTCGATATCGTGGTGAGCCGCTTGCGCAAGAAGCTGGAGCCGCTCGACTGCATCAAGACGCTGCGCAATGCCGGGTATTCGTTGGCGCTGCGGCGGGCCGCGGTATGACGAATCCCAGCGCGGCGCACGACCCAGACTGCCCCTGGCACCGCCGTGCCAGCCGGGCCGTGGGCTATTCGCTGCGCATCCGGCTGGTGCTGGTGTTCATGGCGCTGGCGGTGGCGGTGGCGGTCGCCTTCATGGGAGGGGTACAAAAGGCCGTGTCCGTGGGTTGGCGCGAAGCCGCGCGCCCCTTGCTGATGGACTATGTGGATCGCCTGGCGGTGGAAATCGGCAGTCCGCCCAGCGTCGAGCGTGCCCAGGCCATCGTGCAGCGTTTGCCGCTGACGTTGCGCATCGAGGGGCCCGTGGTGCATTGGGCCTCCCACCCGGGCCAGCCGCGCCCCGACTGGATGAGCGACAAGTTTCCCACCGAAGACCACTGGGAGGGTGGGATGAACGGGCAAAGACTGCTGCAGCGCACCACCGCCGACGGGCACCGCATCGAGTTCGGGCTCAATGCCTTGCTGTGGGACAAGCGCCCGCGCATTGCCTGGGGCACGCTCACGGTATTGCTGCTGCTGACCGCGCTGGCGTATGTGTATGTGCGCCATCTGCTGCGCCCGCTGGACGATATCCGCAAGGGCGCGCGGCGCTTTGGCAACGGCAACTTTGCGCAGCCCATTCCGGTGCGGCACGCCCACCGACCCGACGAACTGGGCCAACTGGCCGCCACCATCAACACCATGGGGGACGACATCCACCAGATGCTGGAGGCCAAGCGCGCGCTGTTGCTGGCCATGAGCCACGAGCTGCGCAGCCCCCTGACCCGCGCCCGGCTGAATGCCGAGCTGCTGCCCGACACCGCCGACGTGCAGGTCCCGCGGCAGGCCTTGCTGCGCGACCTGCGGGAGATGGCGGGCCTCATTACCGACTTGCTGGAGAGCGAGCGCCTGGCCGGGCGCCATGCCGCGCTGCACCGTGAGCCCACCGATCTGGCCGAGCTGGCGCGGGAGGTGATCACGGAGCTGCAGGTGCGGCACGACAGCGCATCCGCTGTTGCGCTCCACATCGACCCCGCACTGCCCATGCTGGCCCTGGACCGGGGGCGGATGCGCCTGTTGCTGCGCAACCTGCTGGACAACAGCCTGCGCCACGGCGGGCTGACCGCACCGGCGCCCGAGCTGCATTTGCGCACCCTGCCCAGGGGCGTGGAGCTGGAGGTGCGCGACCATGGCCCCGGCGTGCCGCCCGAGCACCTGGCCCGCCTGGCCCAGGCCTTTTACCGCCCCGACGTGGCCCGCGAGCGCGCCACGGGTGGCGTGGGGCTGGGAATGTACCTGTGCCGACTGGTGGCGCAGGCGCATGGCGGGCAGTTCGAGGTGCGCAATGCGCAGCCGGGCCTGTCGGTCAAGGTCACTCTGCCGGGCGACCTGGTGACGCAGTGACCGAAGCGGGCTCGGTCATCGCATCGCGCTGCTGTGCGAACGCCGCCTTGGCAATGCGCGCGAACAGGGCTGAGCGGGGGTTTTCATGGCCTTGCTCCCCGGGGTAGGCCAGCACCACCGACTGCGCGATGAGGGGACCTCGCAGGCGGCGGCAGGCAATGCGCTTGCCGTCATAGCTCCAGTCGCGCACCGGCCGCGTGGTCAGCAAGGATACGCCCAGGCCGTTGGCCACCAGGGAGCGCACCATCTCGATGGACGTTGTCTGGTGCGCGATGCGCGGCGCCACGCCCGCCTGGCGGAACAGCGACAGGAAATACTCGCGGCTGTGCGGCAGGTTGATCAGGATGAAGGGCTCTTGCGCCAGCGCGGACAACGGCAGGCTGGTGCGCGCGGCCAGCGCATGGCCGGCTGGCAGCAGCGCATAGGGGACGAAGGAGGTGACGGCCTCCATCCGCACGGCGCGGGCCAGGCCCAGGTCGTAGAGCAGGGCGGCGTCCAGTGCGCCGCGCTCCAGCATCTGCACCAGCGTCTCGGTATCGGCCTCGTGCGCCTCGATCTCCACCAGGGGGTGCCTGGCGCGCATGCGCACGAGGATCTCCGGCAGGTAGCGCGGCGCCAGCGTGGACAGACAGCCTACGCGCAGCAGGCCGGCTTCTTCTTCGCGGCGCGGCCCTTCAAGGGCGCGCGCCTTCTCCAGCAGCATCTGCGCCTCGCGCTGGCGCAACCGGCCTGCTGCGGTGAGCTCCAGCCCCCGCGCATGGCGGCGCACGAACAAAACCTCGTTCCACAGCACTTCCAGATCGGCAATGGCCTTGGAGATCGAGGGCTGAGAGACGTTCAGCGCATGCGCGGCCCGCGCAGCACCGCCGTGCTGGGCGGCCGCCACGAAATACTCCAACTGGCGCAGGCTGATATTTATCAAGATTGTTGATCCATTGAATCAAAATTGAATATTTTATTTTGATAGCGGGATGGGCAACCATGGGGCTTCTGATTTTTTATGGAGATCCCTGCCATGACCGGAACCTCCCGCCCGCTGGACGGCATCCGCATCCTTGACTTCAGCCGCGTGCTCGCGGGCCCGCTGTCCACCGCCTTGCTGGCCGACCTGGGGGCCGAGGTCATCAAGGTTGAGCCACCCACGGGCGATGACTACCGCGTGATCGGCCCGATGAAGAACGGCATCAGCAGCCTGTTCACCGCGCTCAACCGCAACAAGAAAAGCCTCACGCTCGACCTCAAGCACCCGCAGGCCGCCCAGACCATTGCCGCGCTGGCGCAGCAGGTGGATGTGGTGGTGGAGAACTTCCGCCCCGGCGTGGCCGAGCGCCTGGGCGTGGGCCCCGAGGCGCTGCGCCGCATCAACCCGGGCCTGGTGTACGTGAGCGTGTCGGGCTTTGGCCAGACGGGGCCGCTGTCGCATCAGCCGGCCTACGACATCATCGTGCAGGCCATGAGTGGGCTGATGGAGGCCACGGGCGAGGCCGATGGCCCGCCCACCATGGTGGGCGAGGCGGTGAGCGATGTGATTGCCGGCCTGTTCGCCTCGTGGGCCACGCTGGCGGCCCTGCTGCAAAAGCAGCGCACCGGCGAGGGGCAGCATGTGGACGTGGCGATGTTCGACACCACGCTGAGCTTTCTCGTCACCGCCGTGGGGCGCTACATCTTTACCGGCCAGCCCGCGGGGCGGCACGGCAACCGGCATGCGTTCTCGGCGCCGTTCGGCGTGTACCGCGCGGCCGACGGGCACTTTGCGCTGGCGGTGCTCAACAACAAGCTGTTTGCGACCTTGGCGCAACTGATCGGCCAGCCCGCGCTGGCCAGCGATGCCCGCTTTGCCACGGACGAACTGCGCTCGGCCCACGAGCCG
>DAIQRN010000010.1:0-17332 GCA_036786185.1 Acidovorax sp.
GCAACTTCATCTCAGCGAAGCCTTAGATTGTATACCGAAAAAACAGCATCTTTTCTAAAACCCCTGGATTTCTTCAATCCCCGATTCGATCTGCCCACAGACTCCCAAGAAAGAACCCCTGTGCAGCGAAGCCCTCGACTATAGCATGAAATGGACGAACTGTAGAGTACAAACAAAAAATTACGCCACCACTCCCTAGACCCGCCACTTCTCAAGCAGTTTCTCAGGACTCAAGCTGTCATAGCCTTCAAACGGCTGGTGAATCCAAGGGTTGGTGGGCAGGAACTCCACGGAATAGTCAGGCGTGAAGGTTGACATGCCTTTGGTCCAGATCACGGCACTGCGCATCTCCGAGATGGGCGCGTAGTTGGTCTTCAGCATGTCGATCACCGCATGCAGAGTGTGCCCCGAATCCGCGAGGTCATCCACCAGCAAGACCTTGCCCGCTATTTCACCCTTGGGGGTAGTGATGAAACGGGCGATATCCAGGTGACCTTGCACCGTCCCCGCTTCGGCACGGTAGGAGCTCGTGGACATGATGGCCAGGGGCTTGTCAAAAATGCGGCTCAAGATATCCCCGGGGCGCAGGCCACCCCGGGCAAGGCACAGAATCGTATCGAACTGCCACCCCGACTGATGCACCTTGAGCGCCAGCTTCTCAATGAGGCTGTGGTACTCGTCGTAGCTCACATAGAGGTGTTTGCCGTCTTCGGTCAACATGGGCAGGGCTCCTGGGTAGATAGCTGTGGTGCAACTGGCGTCAGTGTAAAAAACTCGCTTGATGACTCAATCCGCAACATACGGGTGGCGCATCATGATCGTATGGTCCCGATCCGGGCTGGTCGAGATGACATCCACAGGCACGCCCGTCACCTGCTCAATGCGCTCCAGATAGTTGCGCGCACTCTGGGGCAATTTGGCGTAATCGGTAACACCCACGGTGGATTCGCTCCATCCTGGCAAGGTCTCATAAATGGGCACGCACCGTGCAATGTCCTCAGCCCCCATGGGCAACAGATCAATGCGCTCGCCATCCAACTCGTACCCAGTACAGAGCAGCAACTCCTCGAGACCGTCCAGCACATCCAGCTTGGTGATACAAAGGCCGGACAAGCCATTGACCTGAGCGCTGCGCTTGAGCAACGCGGCGTCAAACCAGCCGCAGCGACGACTGCGGCCCGTGGTTACGCCCTTTTCAGCACCGACGGTGCTCATGTGATAGCCGGGCGTACCGGGCGTTTCCCAGTCGAGCTCGGTGGGGAATGGACCGCCCCCCACGCGCGTGCAATACGCCTTGGTGATACCCAGGATGTAGTGCAGCATGCCTGGCCCCACGCCAGAGCCCGCTGCCGCGTTACCCGCCACACAGTTGCTCGATGTGACGTAGGGATAGGTTCCATGGTCCACGTCCAGCAGAGTGCCTTGCGCGCCCTCAAACAACAGATTGGCACCCGCATGATGAGCCTCGTTCAATTCGCGCGAGACATCCGCCATCATCGGCTTGAGCAACTCGGCATGACGCATGGCTTCGGCATAGACAACGTCAAATTGCACCTTGCCATCCTGGATGTAGGGCTTCAAGGCATCGCCAAAAACGAAAGAGTCCGAGCGCAGATAGGTCGTCAGAATATGGTTGTGCAGGTCCAGCAACTCGCGCAGCTTGGCGGCAAAGCGCTCTGGACACTTCAGGTCTTGAACACGCAATGCACGGCGAGCGATCTTGTCTTCATAGGCTGGGCCAATGCCGCGGCCCGTGGTGCCAATTTTCTCAGTGCCGCCTTGCTCACGCGCCGCTTCCCGCGCCACATCCACGGCGACATGGAAAGGCAAGATCAGAGGACAGGCCTCGCTAATGCGCAGGCGTGAGCGCACTTCAACGCCAGCCTTTTCAAGGCCCTCAATTTCTTCAAACAACTTGGCTGCCGACAAGACCACACCATTGCCGATGTAGCACTTGACGCCTGCGCGCATGATGCCGCTGGGAATCAGATGCAGCGCCGTTTTCACGCCGTTAATCACCAGCGTATGGCCCGCGTTGTGCCCGCCCTGGAAGCGTACGACGCCTTGGGCGCTTTCGGTGAGCCAGTCCACCAGCTTTCCCTTGCCTTCGTCGCCCCATTGGGTTCCGACCACCACTACATTGCGACCTTTGGTTGCTTTCATCTCAAACCCACTTCAATTGTCAATTACTCAAACAGCCTGCACGACCCAGCGGCCTGCAATCTGCACCAGTTCCCGGTCGCAGTGGAATTCATCCACCTCGCTCTCATGCCCCGGCATGACACAGACCACGGTCTCTCCTGCGCTGCGCAATTGCGCGATGGCAGCATCCGCCTCACCCCACGGCGCGCGGATGGCGGCTTTCAACGCGCGGGGGGGCACCACACCCACCACCTGCTTGATATCCAGACTGAAACCTGCCGCAGGACGATTGCGCCCAAACACGGCGCCAACTTCGTCGTAACGGCCACCCCGCACCAGCGCATCGCTCGCGCCGGGGGCATAAATGGCAAACCGGGCGCCGCTGTAGTACGCATAGCCGCGCAAGTCAGCCAGGTCAAACGTGACGTTCGCCCCTTCCAGACGGGAAGCCAACCACTTCAAATTTGATAGCTGCTCGCGCACACCAGTAAAGCGCTGAAGGGTCTTTTCTGCCTCAATCAATACCGATTGATCACCGTACAGATGGGGCAGCGCCAGCAGGCCTTCCCGAGATTCCCTGGGGAAGTCCCGGGTCAGCGATGCCAGTTCTCCGACGTCCTTGGCAGCCAAGGCCGCATGGATTGCGCTCAAAACCTGGGCACTCAACGGAACGTCCGCCAGAAGGCTGCGCACGATGCGCACGTCCGCCAGGTCCACCGTCGTATCCCTCACGTTGGCAACGCGCAGGCATTCACGGGCCAACTGCAATGCCTCGAGGTCAGCCTCCATGCCCGCATGCCCGTAGATTTCAGCGCCGAACTGCAGCGGCTCCCGGGTCGCATGTGGGCGATCGGGTCGGGTATGCAGGACTGGGCCGCAATAGCACAGGCGCGTCACGCTCCGGCGGTTAAGCAAATGGGCATCGATGCGGGCGACCTGCGGTGTCGTGTCCGCACGCAGGCCCATTGAGCGGCCGGAGAGCTGATCCACCAGCTTGAAGGTCTGCAAATCCAGCGCCTCACCGGTACCGGTGAGTAAGGACTCGAGATGCTCCAACAAAGGCGGCATGACCAGTTCATAGCCATAGCAGCGGGCCGTGTCGAGCAGCCCTCGACGCAGTTCTTCGATGTGCCGCGCTTCGGACGGCAAGACATCGGCAATGTGATCCGGGAGGACCCAAGCAGACATGGAGAAAAGGGAAGGCTGTTAAAACCGCGATTCTACCGGGGAGCAGAGGCCCACCCCGGCAGACGCGAACTCATGTACATCCACAGCGGCTAAAACCACAGCATCGCCAGCCCGGAAAGGATGGCCAGCACGGCAAAGAAGCGGATCTGTCCGTCCTGCAATTGCGCAATCTGGCTGACGGCCCGCCGCCAGCCCTGAGGAGAGAGGAAGGGCAATAACCCTTCAATCACCAAAACCAGTGCGAGCGCCGTCCAGAGATTCTCGGAAGTCACGACAAAGATGCCGATGGCAGGTGTGTCACAAGCTTAGTTACTTGCGCGTACCGGACGACGTTGAAGCGGCCGCTCCACCCCGAAAAGCCTTGAAGAACTCCGACGACGATGGGTCTAGCACCATCACGTCATTCTTCTTGTTGAAGCTCTGCTTGTAGGCCTCCAGGCTGCGGTAGAACTGCGCAAACTGCGGGTCCCTACCAAATGCCTCCGCATAGATTCGAGCGGCTTCGGCATCGCCCTCGCCCTTGATTTTCTGTGCATCCCGATAGGCGTTTGCAATGGTGATTTCACGCTGACGGTCTGCATCGGCGCGGATCTTTTCGCCCTCGGCGGCTCCGGTGGAGCGCAGTTCATTGGCCACGCGCTTGCGTTCGGCCTCCATACGACGATAGACCGACTCGGTGATGGCCTCCACATAGTCCACTCGGGTGATGCGCACATCCACCACATCCACCCCCCAGGGCTTGGCACCGCGCACCGTTTCAAGCACCTCGCGCTTGACGTCGGCCATCAAGTTCTCTCGCTTGAGGGACAACAGCTCCTTGACCGTGCGCTTGTTGATTTCTTCCTGGAATGCGTTGCGAACCACTCGATTGAGCTGCATGGCGCCCGCACGTTCATCCAGCCCCACATTGCGGATGTACTCCGTGGGCTCCGAAATGCGCCAGCGGACATACCAGTCAATGACCACGCGCTGCTTTTCCGCCGTCAACATGGGCTCGGTGTCGCTGCTGTCCAGCGTCAGCAAGCGCTTGTCGATGTACGAGACGTTCTGGAAAGGCGGTGGCAGCTTGAAGTTCAGACCTGGCTCGGTGATGACCTCCTTGATCTGACCCAGCGCGTACAGCACCCCAAACTGGCGTTGATCCACCACGAAAAGCATGGAGCTCATCAGGGCAAGCACCACCAGCAGGGTGGTCGCAATAAATCCGACTCTGTTCACGAGCTAGCTCCTAGCGAGATTCACGATCACGGGTGCGATTGCTGTCACGCGCCCGGGGATCATTCGAAAAAGTGGACGAAGGGGTTGCCGGCGCTGCGGTGGCTGGAACGCTGGGGCCTGCCGCCGCAGCATCCAGCGCCCCTCCACCAGCGGCAACGCCCTGCATGATCTTGTCCAACGGCAGGTACAGCAGGTTGGATCCCTGGCGCGACTCGACGAGCACCTTGGTCACGCTGCTATAGATCTGTTGCATGGATTCCAAATACATGCGGTCCCGAGTGACCTGCGGCGCCTTCTGATACTCAGCCAGCACTGACGAGAAGCGCTGCGCATCACCTTGCGCCTGTGCCACGATGCGGGCCTTGTAGGCCGCAGCTTCTTCGTTCAGGCGGGATGCGGAACCTACAGCCCGGGGCACGACATCGTTTGCGTAGGCCTGGGCTTCATTCTTGGCACGTTCCCGCTCTTGACCCGCCTTCAGCACGTCGTCAAAGGATGCCTGCACCTGCTCTGGCGGGCGAACGCCGCCTTGCTGCAGGTTGATGCCCACCACCTCCACACCGACTTTGTACCGGTCCAGAATCGTTTGCATCAGCGTGCGCACGCGCGGCGCGATCTGGTCGCGCTCTTCGGCCAGGGCCGTGTCCATGCGCATCTTGCCCACCACTTCGCGCACTGCCGTTTCGGCTGCCTGCACCACAGCATCTGCCGGATTCTTGCTCTCGAACAGCCAGGCGCGCGCATCGCTCAGCCGGTATTGCACGGCGAACTTGATTTCAACAATGTTCTCGTCTTCGGTCAGCATGGCCGACTCGCGCAAGCCGGTGCTCTTGATCACCGTATCCCGCCCCACATCGGCCGAGCGAATCTGGGTGACGAATACCAGCTCATGGCGCTCGATGGGGTATGGCAGGCGCCAATTGAAACCCGCCCCTACCGTACTCTTGTATTTGCCAAACTGGGTAATGACCGCCTGCTGGCCTTCCTGCACGATGA
This sequence comes from Acidovorax sp., assembly GCA_036786185.1. Taxonomy (GTDB): domain Bacteria; phylum Pseudomonadota; class Gammaproteobacteria; order Burkholderiales; family Burkholderiaceae_C; genus Acidovorax. The sequence goes on from DAIQRN010000010.1 coordinate 5,545, forward strand.
AAAAGCCCGTGCCCATCCAGATCACAAAAGCGATGCCTGCAATCAGCCCCACGCCCACGCCTGCATTCTTCATGTCGGGCTGAAACCCGCCGCCAGCTCCACCACCATTGCCAGGTCCGCGGCCTCCCCCATTCTTGGCGCCAAACAAGCCACCAAGCTTTCGATTCAGATCGCGCCACAGCTCATCCAGGTCCGGCGGTTGTCCATTGTTCGGGCGTTGGTCGCTTCCGCGATTGCCCGTGGGCTGGTTGGAGGGACGGTCATCTGGCCGCCCGCCATCGTCGGGTTTGTTATCGTCACCACGCCCCCATCGGGGGTCGTTCAGGTTGAACATGCCCCGGATACGTTCTGGCAGCAACGCCCAGCGTAGGGTGCGATTATGGAAAGTCATGCGCAAAGTCTCTGGTTCTCTGAATGCGTCGGAAATGCAGGCATTGTGCCAATCAAGGCAAAGTCCCCGGTAATTCAACGGCAACATCTGGGGACATGCCCTGCCGTGCCGCCTCAATGACCTTGGCGGCAAGAGCGCCGCGCAGTGCATCCAGCCCTTCGCCGGATTGGGCGCTGACAAACAGGCGGAGCAGCATCTCCCCCTCAACGTCATAGCGATCCTGCAAAAGCGAAGGGCGCTGTTCAGCCGGTAACGAATCCAGCTTGTTGAATACCAGTATTTGCGGAATATTCGCCGCCCCGATCTCGTGCAGCACCTTCTGCACCTGCGCCATCTGCTCCGGGAAACCGGGGTTCGAGGCATCCACGACATGCAGCAGCAAGTCGGCATCCACGGCTTCCTGCAGGGTGGCCTGAAATGCATCGACCAGTCCGTGAGGCAAATCCCGAATGAACCCCACAGTGTCCGACAACGACACCGACCGCCCGGCGTCCCCCAGGTACAACTGTCGCGTCGTTGTATCCAGTGTCGCAAAAAGCTGGTCCGCGGCATAGGCGCGTGCCTTGACCAATGCGTTGAACAACGTGGATTTGCCTGCGTTGGTGTACCCCACAAGGGATATATTGAAAGTGTCGCGCCGCTCTCGCTGCCTTCGCTGGGTGGAGCGCTGGCGCTTGACCTTCACCAAGCGCTCTCGGGTGCGTTTGATAGCATCGTCGATCATGCGACGATCCAGTTCGATCTGCTTTTCACCCGGACCGCCGCGCGCACCGATCCCGCCGCTCTGCCGTTCCAGGTGCGACCAACGCCGCACAAGCCGGGTGCTCAGGTACTGCAAGCGCGCAAGCTCGACCTGGAGCTTGCCCTCATGGCTGCGCGCGCGCTGGGCAAAGATTTCCAGGATCAGCAAAGTACGGTCATTGACCGGCAGTTCCAGATGACGCTCCAGATTGCGTTGCTGGGCAGGGCTGAGCGCCTGGTCGAAGAGGACCTCCACCGCACCATGCATATGCGCCAAGGTACGAATTTCGTCGGCCTTGCCAGTACCGACGAAAAGCGCAGCGTCAGGGGCTTTGCGCTTACAGGTCAACCGCGCCACGGGCGTCATGCCGGCGGTCTGGGACAGCAGGCCCAGCTCCTCCAACTCACCATCAAAGTGAGGGTAACCAAAATCCACCCCCACCAGCAAGACTGGCGTGCTGGCCGAAGCAGAAGACGTCGGTGAACTCAAGACAGAAAATCCTCTCGCACCACAGAGGCAAGAAGCACAGGCGCGTCAAGAAGCAACAACTCAGGCGTTGCTGCTGTCGGCATCCGAGGTGTCAGCGGTGGAAAAGTTAACAGCGCGACCCGGCACGATGGTGGAAATCGCGTGCTTATAGACCATCTGGGTGACCGTATTGCGCAGCAACACGACGTACTGGTCGAAGGATTCAATTTGCCCTTGCAGCTTGATCCCGTTCACCAAGTAGATGGAAACCGGAACATGCTCCCGACGCAATGCGTTGAGGAAGGGGTCTTGAAGAAGTTGGCCTTTATTGCTCACGATATTCTCCGTGTTCAAAATGTTGTTGTAAACCAGCACCTTACCACAGGCCTGCGTCGCCATTGATCTGACAGTACATGGCCCTGCCGGGGCCTGGCCTTTCGATCAGGCCTCGTCCTTGTCCGCAAACGGATTGTGCGAAGTCTTCATCTCAATGCGCAATGGTGTGCCAACAAGGTCAAACTCCTTGCGGAACCGGCCTTCCAGAAAGCGCTTGTACGCATCCGTCACATGCTCCAGAGAGTTTCCGTGGATCACGATGACGGGCGGGTTCATGCCACCCTGGTGTGCATAGCGCATCTTGGGGCGGAACATCCCTGCCCGCTTGGGGCTCTGGAACTGCACAGCCTCCAGCAGCAGCCGCGTCAACACCGGGGTGGACATCTTGCAGGTTGCCGCCTTGTGAGCCTGGACAATGGAGGACCACAGCGGCCCCAGGCCCTGGCGCTTCTTGGCTGAAATGAAGTGCAGGGCTGCAAACTTCAAGAATGCGAGCCGCGTTTCAATGGACCGCTCCAGCAGTTGGCGCTGATAGTCGTCCACAGCGTCCCATTTGTTCACCGCCACCACCACGGCACGCCCGCTTTCCAGGATATAGCCCGCGATGTGCGCATCCTGGTCCGTAACGCCCTGCGTGGCATCCAGCAGCAGCAGGACCACATTGGCAGACTCGATCGCCTGCAGCGTCTTGACCACCGAGAATTTCTCAATGGCTTCGAAAACCTTGCCCTTGCGCCGAAGACCGGCCGTGTCCACCAGCTCGAACCGCTGGCCGTTGCGCTCGAACGGCACGGCGATGGCGTCGCGGGTCGTGCCCGGCATATCGAAGGCGACCAGTCGCTCCTCGCCCAGCCAAGTATTGATCAGCGTGGACTTGCCCACATTGGGGCGTCCCGCCACGGCCAGTTTGATGATGCTCTTGTCTGCCTCGATATCGGCATCATCGGGGTCCGGCAGGTGCAAAGGCTCCAGCGCCTTGTCCACCAAACCGCGAATGCCCTGGCCATGGGCCGCCGACACAGGGAACACCTCGCCCAGCCCCAGCTCATAGAACTCGGCCAGTTGTACGCCTTCCAGCATGCCTTCAGCCTTGTTCGCCACCAGCACGCACGGCTTGCTCAGCCGTCGCAGGTATTTGGCGATGTCGTGGTCCTGTGCGGACACGCCTGCCCGGGCATCCACCACAAAAATGACCACGTCAGCCTCCGCCACTGCCTGCTGCGTCTGCTTGGCCATCTCGCGGTAGATTCCGCTCGACGCGTCGGGCTCAAAGCCACCGGTATCGATGACGATGTACTCGTGCTTGCCTTGCTTGCCGTTGCCGTAGTGCCGGTCGCGCGTCAGTCCGGCAAAGTCGGCAACGATGGCGTCGCGTGACTTCGTCAGACGATTGAAAAGCGTGGATTTACCGACATTCGGCCGCCCCACCAGGGCGATAACTGGCTTCATTACATCAAACCGATCAGATCAATCAGGGCGGAATCCATAGACCCCGCCATCGCGCGTCACCACCACCAGCGTGTCAGCCGCCACGACCGGCGCGGCGGCAATACCGGAGCCGTCGGTCGCAATGCGGTTGAGCGGCGCGCCGTCCGCACGGGACAGCAGGTGCACAAGACCCGTGTTGTCCCCCACCACCACCGAACGCCCCAGCAAAAGAGGCGCCGTCAGCTTGCGATACTTGAGCCTGTCCGTGGTCCACAAGCGCGAACCGTCGCTGCGGCGCCATGCCGTCACGGTGCCATTGCCCTCAGTGCCAAAAACAGCATCGCCATCGCCATGCACCCCTTCGGCGCCGCTCGCGGGTTGTGTCCACACCGTGGTACCCCGTACCGTGTTCACGCACCCGACGGCAGCCTGAAAGGCGCGCGCGCAGACGCTGTCGCCCACCCGGCTCGTGCGGCCAACCAACTCCACCAGCCGCTCCACGTCATTGGTGCCGCGCGAACTGCCCACGGGTGCTTCCCAGCGAACACTGCCATTGTCAGGATTCAAGCCCACCAACCGGCCCGAGAATCCGACCACCAAGGTATCCCCCACAGCCAGCATCACGCCGGCCTGCCGCAGGATCAGCGGCTCGCCAGGTCGCGGCTGACTCCACAGCTTGCGCCCCGTGGCGCCGTCAAAGGCTGCCACCGACCGGTCTGCCGACAGCACAAACACCCGCCCACCCGCTACCAGCGGCGGCGTATAGACCTGGGCTGCCAAGGGCTGACGCCACTGCTCTCGCCCGGCATCCAGCAGAACCAACGCATTCGCGCGGGTCACCACGGCCGCCGACTTTCCATCGCTGCCCACGCCAGCCGACAACGGCTCGGCCAGCGCGACGCGCCAGACATCACCACCCGTGCGCGCATCCAGGGCCGCCACGGTGCCATCGGCCGATGCCAGGGTGACGACATTCCCCGTGACATGCACATCCAGGGGCAGGCCGCCGACATTGCCAATGCGCGCAGTCCAAGCCTGGCGCACACCCAGCACAGCCACATTGGCCCCTAGGTCTGCCGGAACGGGCTTGGAGCTGCCGCCGCTCCAGAGCGAACACCCAGCCAGGGTGGCCAGCAACACCACAGAGGACACGCTCTTGAGCAAAGACACGCGGCCCACGGAGCCAACGCTACGCACAAGCGCCTTCATGATTACTTGGCCCCTTCGGCCGACGCGCTACCCGCTGCGGCCACCGCCACGCCTTGGGGAGCCACACCCAGGGCGCCCAGCTTGATTTCAATCAAGCGGCGGTACTCGAGCCCCTCTTCCAATGTCTTGTAGGCCTTGGTGTATTCGGCAATCGCTTCGGCACGCTTGTCCTGAGACACAAAGATGTCACCCTTGCGATCGGCAAAAACCGCTTCAAATTCGACCGGGACGGTGCCAGACAGCTGCTTGAGTGCTTCGTCATAGTTCTTTTGGTCCATCAACACACTGGCCAGACGCAGCTTGGCCAGGGTTTTCAGACCCTCGTCGCCCGCATGTTCAGCCACCCAGGTCAGCGCCTCTTTGGCTGCATCGGCATTGCCCGACTCCACCGAGGTCTTGGCCAGCATCAGACCTGCCTGCGCAGCCTGGGTCGTCCCGCCGTACTTGTCCTTGAGATCGCCAAAGGCCTGTGCCATGCGCGCCTGATCGCCAGACCGCGCGGCAACATCCACGGCGTCAAAGAGCGCTGCCGCTTGCCCGGCCTGCCGGTTCTGCCAGTACTGGTAGCCATTCCAGGCCGCCAGGGAGCCCGCGACGACGATCAGCACCGAGCTGATCAACGTGCCCCAGGTGTTCCAGAAATGCTTGAGCTGGTCAAGCTGCTCTTGTTCTTCAAGATCGAGATGTTTGGCCATGGAAATCAGTGGTTCTTATTCAAGCGTTGGATTGTAGGGTGGCAGCCCACTGCGCCACATCGGCCAGCGCGTGCTCGGCCTGGGCGCCACTGCCGTCACGCAAGGCCTTGACGGTGACCTGGCCGCGTGCGAGTTCGTCCTCACCAAAGATGAGGGCATGGCGTGCGCCGCTGGCATCGGCCTTCTTGAACTGCGACTTCATGCTGCCCGCGCCTTCCGCGCCACCGGCATGCTGCACCACGTTCAGCCCTGCGGTGCGCAGCGCCTCCAGCGTGGAGATCACGGTGGCCAGTGGCGTGCCAGGTGGCACGATGGCATAGACATCCGCCGCGGCGGAAGGCATGGGCAGATCCAGCTCATCGGCCAGCAGCAGCAAACGCTCTATCCCCAGGCCAAAGCCCACGGCAGGCGCGCTCTTGCCGCCCAATTGCTCGATCAGGCCGTCGTAGCGCCCGCCGCCGCACACCGTGCCTTGCGAGCCCAGTTGGTCGGTGACCCACTCGAACACGGTCAGGTTGTAATAGTCCATGCCGCGCACCAGGCGCGGGTTCACGCGGTATTCCAGGCCCACGGCCTCCAGCACGGCTCGCACGGCATCGAAGTGGGCGCGCGATTCGGCGCCCAGAAAATCCATGAGCTTGGGCGCGGCCTCGATCAGTGTCTGCATCGCCGGGTTCTTGCTGTCCAGAATGCGCAGCGGGTTGCTGTGCAGGCGGCGGCGGGCTTCTTCGTCGAGCTGGTCCTGGTGCTGCTCGAAGTAGCGGATCAGTGCCTCGCGGTGCTCGCGGCGCTCGGCGCTCTGGCCCAGGCTGTTGATCTCCAGGCGCACGTGCTGGCCTTCGACCAGGCCCAGCTCACGCCACAGCGCGCGGGCGACGAGGATCATTTCGGCATCCACGTCCGGCCCGGCAAAGCCCAGCGCCTCCACGTCCAGCTGGTTGAACTGGCGGTAGCGCCCCTTTTGCGGGCGTTCATGGCGGAACATGGGTCCTTGCGTCCACACGCGCAGCGGGCCGTTGTAGAGCGCGTTGTGCTCGACCATGGCGCGCACGATGCCGGCGGTGGCCTCGGGGCGCAGGGTCAGCTTGTCGCCGTTCATGGAGTCAGTGAAGGAATACATCTCCTTCTCCACAATGTCCGTCACCTCGCCCAACCCGCGCACGAACAGCGCCGTGGGCTCGACGATGGGTGTCAGCAGATACTGGTACCCATACCGGGCAAGCACCTTGCGCACCGCCGCCTCGAACCATTGCCAGCGCGCGGAGGTCGGCAGCTTTTCGGTGCGCGGCACCGAGGCGGGCAAGATGTCGTTCATGCCTTTGACGGCGCTCAGCTTCTGCACTTTGCTCACTGCGGTAGTTTCCTGAAAATTTGAATGAAATTAGCCTCTAGCGCTTATGCAGAAAGCGCTAGCAGCTATTATTTTGATAGTTTTTTATCCGCCGTAGCGTCGCTCGACGTACTGCTCGACGAGGGCGTGGAACTCTTGCGCAATGCGCTCACCGCGCAGCGTCAGGGCTTTTTCGCCGTCGATGAACACGGGCGCCGCCGGGGCCTCGCCCGTGCCGGGCAGGCTGATGCCGATGTCCGCGTGCTTGCTCTCGCCGGGACCGTTGACGATGCAACCCATCACGGCCACCTTCATGCCCTCCACGCCCGGGTAGCGCACCCGCCACACGGGCATTTGCGCGCGCAGATAGTCGTCGATCTGCTTGGCCAGCTCCTGGAACGTGGTGCTGGTGGTGCGGCCACAGCCGGGACAGGCCGTGACACTGGGCACGAACACGCGCAGACCCAGCGATTGCAAAATTTCGGACGCCACCACGACCTCTTGTGTGCGCGCCTCGCCGGGCTGGGGCGTGAGCGATACGCGAATGGTGTCGCCAATGCCTTCCTGCAGCAGGATGCCCAGCGCCGTGCTGGAGGCCACCGTGCCCTTGGTGCCCATGCCCGCTTCGGTCAGGCCCAGGTGCAGCGCATAGTCACAGCGCCGCGCCAGTTCGCGATAGACGGCAATCAGGTCCTGCACGCCGCTGACCTTGCACGACAGGATGATCTGGTCGCCGCTCAGGCCCATGCCCTCGGCCTGCCGGGCGGATTCGATGGCCGAGGTGATCAGCGCCTCGTACATCACCTGCCGAGCCTCCCAGGGCTGGGCACGCCGACTGTTGGCATCCATCAGGCCGGCGAGCAGATCCTGGTCCAGGCTACCCCAGTTCACACCAATGCGAACGGCCTTGTCCCAGCGCACCGCGGCTTCGATCATCTGGCCGAACTGCTTGTCCTTCTTGTCGCCCTTGCCCACGTTGCCGGGGTTGATGCGGTACTTGGACAGCGCCTGCGCGCAGTCGGGAAAATCGGTGAGCAACCGATGGCCGTTGTAATGGAAGTCGCCCACCAGCGGCACGCTCTCGCCCATGCGGTCGAGTTGCTCGCGGATATAGGGCACGGCTTGCGCGGCCTCGGGCGTGTTCACGGTGATGCGGACGAACTCGGAGCCTGCCTGCGCAAGCTCCTTCACCTGGATCGCCGTGCCGATGGCGTCCACCGTGTCGGTGTTGGTCATGGACTGCACGCGCACCGGGGCATCACCCCCGACCGTGACCACACGCGACCCCCAGGTCACCCTGGCCTGCCGCGAGCGCCGTGGCAGTGGAGAAGCGACCGCGACGGGTCCGAAAGCACCTGGCAACTGTTCCACTATTTCACCTCGAAACGGGCAACGTTCTCGCGTGACACGCCCGCCAAATCAAAAGGCTTGCCGCGCACAAAGACTTCAGTGGCGTCGGCACGGCCAATCACCACCGTCAGGGGTCCGGGCACGTTGACCGACGCCGACTCATCTGCCGCGAGATTGCGCTCAAGCACGACCTTCCCGGTCGCATCGCGAACCTGGACCCACGACTGGCTGCGCGCACGCAAGACCAGCGTGCCGGACGGAATGTCTGCCGCGGTGGCTGCAGCAGCCACCGCGCTGGCCGCCGCCAGGGGCGCGAAAGCCTGCGCCGCACCGGCCACTGGCGCCACCACCGCAGCCTCGCTGACGGCAGGGGCCGGATTCGCAGGCGCTTCGGAAGGCGCCAAAACAGGCGCTGGCGGAGTCGCGGATACAGGCTCTGTCACGTTGGTGGCAGGCGAGGTCATTGGCTCGATGGCATCACCGGAGTCAGCCGAGGGGCGGGGAAAGAAAAAAACCGCCAAGGCGCCCACCAGCAAGACCAGCACGACCCCCACCACCGAGCGGGACATCCCCCCCGAAGAGAAGGAGCCCGATGACGAAGACAATTTGCCTGCGTTGGTCTTGACCGGCGCGTTGAGCCCTGCGCTGTCCGTGGACAGGCGCGGGCTCTGGCTTTGCGGCAGCAGCGCGAGGATGGGGCCGGGGTCTGCCTTGAGCGTTCTGCACACGCTGGAAGCCAGGGCACGCACGAACACGGTATCCGTCAACTTGGCGTAGTCATCGGCCTCCAGGGCTTCGAGCTTGCTGACCGGCACTTTCAAGGCCACGGCCAAGGCTGCAATGTGCAAGCCCGCCGCTTGGCGCGCCTCACGCAGCAAGCCACCTGCGGTAACTACCGCTCCCTCCACAGCCTCACTCATTGAAAGCCCCGCGTTCAAATGCACCCAGTTCCCGCGATTCGGGGAAACGCTTGCGCAACTGGTCTGCCAACTGCTTCATGGCAACGGAGTCGCCCAGCGCGCGCTCCACCTTGATTCCCAGCCACAGGGAATCCGCAGTGGAAAACTGGCCATTGTTCACGCGGCGGATATAGAACTGCGCCCGGGTCAGCTCATTGCGGCGCAACAGCAAGGACGAGAGGTGGTAGCCCACGATGGGATTCCCCGCATCCAGTTCGTAGGCCTTGAGGAAAGCCTCCTCCGCCTCTGCAAACTGCCCGGCGCTGGACTGGCACAGCCCCCGCGCCATGAAAGTTTTGGCGCGGTCCTGGTAGGTCGGGCTAGCCAATGCACGCGCAAAATACTGCTCAGCCTCGGCATGGCGCTGACGCTGGCACAAAAGCCAGCCGTAGTTGTGCAACAGGTCCGGATCGTTGCCCCGCAAAGCCAGGGCGCGCTTGAAGCTGTCCTCCGCCTGGGCCAGATCATTGAGCCGCATGTAGATCAGGCCGCGCAGGTTGAACGCATCGGCATAGCCGGGGTCGGCGGCGAGTGCCTGCTTGACCTCATCCAGCGCCACGGCGGTTTGGCCATTTTGAAAATAGTTGACCGCAAGCTCCAGGCGGATGCGTGCACGGCGCCGCGTCTCGGGCTCGTCGGAAGGCGTCACCAGACCGGCATTGGGGTCACTGGCAGACACACCTGCCGCATTGGTTGCACACCCTTGTAACACCGCTCCACACACCACCGCCCCAGAGGCCATGAGTGTCCAGCGGCCCCATTGCTGCCAGCGTCCCACCAATCCCACCATGTAGAGCCTCCTTGAAGTTATTCGGTGGCTTGCCGATCAAGTCACCGGTTTGAGCACGATTGTGCGCTGCTTCGCCATGCGTTCCGCAGCACGCGTGCGATCCTTGACATCACCGGCCAACTGGCCGCAAGCCGCGTCGATATCATCCCCCCGGGTCTTGCGCACGGTCGTGACAATACCCGCGTCGCTCAGGATTTTGGCGAAAGCCAACACCCGGTCCTGGGGTGAGCGCAACAGCCCGGACGCGGGGAACGGATTGAACGGAATGAGGTTGAACTTGCAGCGCACGCCCAAGCCGCGCGCAGGCTTGACCAGTTCGATCAACTGCCGGGCGTGCTCGGCCTGGTCATTGACACCGTCCAGCATGCAGTACTCAAACGTGATGAAGTCACGCGGTGCATGCGCCAGGTAGCGGTTGCAGGCTTCCAACAGTTCCTGGATGGGGTACTTGCGGTTCAGAGGCACCAGGTTGTCGCGCAGCGGGTCATTGGGCGCATGCAACGAAACCGCCAGGGCCACGGGGCAGTCCTGAGAGAGCCGGTCCATCATCGGCACCACCCCTGATGTGGACACCGTGACCCGGCGGCGCGACAGGCCGTAGCCATGGTCGTCGAGCATGGTGCGCAGCGCTGGCACCAGCGCCGCATAGTTTTGCAGCGGTTCGCCCATGCCCATCATCACGACATTGGAGATCACCCGCTCCGAGGTCTGGAGGCGCTTGCGCAGCGCATGCTCTGCAAACCACAACTGGGCGATGATCTCGCCCGTGGTCAGGTTGCGGCTGAAGCCCTGGTGGCCCGTGGAGCAGAAACGGCAACCCACGGCGCAGCCCGCCTGAGACGATATGCACAGCGTGCCCCGGTCGTCCTCGGGGATGAAAACAGCCTCGATGGCGTTACCGCCCCCCACATCAAACAGCCATTTGACCGTGCCGTCTGATGACACATGCTCTGAAATGACGGGCAGTGCCTCGACCCGGGCGCATCCCTTGAGCTTGTCGCGCAAGGCCTTGGCCAGGTCGCTCATGGCATCGAAGTCGCTGGCGCCGCGCTGGTGAATCCAGCGGAACAGCTGCGTGGCGCGAAACCGCTTCTCGCCCAACTGCTCGCAAAAACCCGCGAGCCCGTCGAGGTCGAATTCCAGCAGATTGGTAGTCATGGTGCCAGCCTCCGAGAAGGCCAAGCACGGTACTCCCCACGGCTCAGGTATCCCGCCATCGCAGGAACAGGCATGGGGATCATCATCTCAGCGCGAGTAAACGTTCAGACCGGGGAAGAAGAAAGCCACTTCCACGGCAGCCGTTTCAGCAGCGTCCGAGCCGTGCACGGCGTTGGCGTCGATGCTGTCAGCAAAATCGGCGCGAATGGTGCCGGCTTCTGCCTTCTTGGGGTCCGTGGCACCCATGAGTTCGCGGTTCTTCAGGATGGCGTTCTCACCTTCCAGGGCCTGAATCATCACGGGGCCGGAGATCATGAAGTCCACCAGGTCCTTGAAGAAAGGACGCTCCTTGTGCACGCCATAGAACTGCTCGGCTTCCAGGCGCGACAGGTGCACCATGCGGGCGGCCACGACCTTGAGGCCAGCAGCTTCAAAACGGGCATAGATCTGACCAATGACGTTCTTGGCCACTGCGTCGGGCTTGATGATGGAGAGAGTGCGTTCGATTGCCATGTTGATTTCCTGAATGGATGATATTGCTGTGATTCGTTTGCCCAGCGGACAAAGCCCTCGATTCTAACCGGGCGGCCGCAGCCTAGCCCATCAGCGCCCACCGCGCCGTGGGCCTCCCCCTCCGGGGCGGCGCTTGTCCTGGCGGTAGCGCGACAGGCTGTCCGAGCCAATGTAGCCCACCGAGGTTTTCATGGGGTCAGGCTGTCCGCCGCCACCGCCGTTGCCTCGGACACCCTGCCCCTGACCACCGCCGCGGCGGGATTGTTGCCCGCGCGCGCCACCCAGCCCGCCCTGAGCAGCATCCGACCGAGGGCCATTGCCACGTGGACCATTGCGCCCGCGCTGGCGCTTGTCCCCCCTGTCAGCACCACCGCCAGCCCCTTCAGGTCGGACGCCGTCGGCATCACCGCGGGCGCCGC
>DAIQRN010000241.1:0-4754 GCA_036786185.1 Acidovorax sp.
TGCGCGCCCTGGGCCGCAGCGACGAGCTGGCGCACAGCAGCCTGCGCATGACCATCGGCCGTTTCACGACCGAAGAAGAGATCGACTACGCCATCTCCACCATCCGCGAGAACGTGGCCCGCCTGCGCGAGCTGAGCCCGCTGTGGGAGATGTACAAGGACGGCATCGACATCAGCACCATTCAGTGGGCTGCGCACTGAACACCCGGATTACTGAAGCATTAAGAGGTACACATCATGGCTTACTCTGACAAAGTGGTTGACCATTACGAGAACCCCCGCAACGTGGGCTCGTTCGACAAGGGTGATGATTCGGTGGGCACCGGCATGGTGGGCGCACCCGCCTGCGGCGACGTGATGAAGCTGCAGATCAAGGTGAACCCCGCCACCGGCGTGATCGAAGACGCGCGCTTCAAGACCTATGGCTGCGGCTCGGCCATCGCCTCGTCGTCGCTGGTGACCGAATGGGTCAAGGGCAAGACGTTGGACGAAGCGGCCGCCCTCAAGAACAGCGAAATCGCCGAAGAACTGGCGCTGCCGCCCGTGAAGGTGCACTGCTCCATCCTCGCCGAAGACGCCATCAAGGCCGCCGTGCTGGACTACAAGGCCAAGCACGGCGCTGCGGCCGTCGCCACGGCCGCCTGAGCGAGCGAGGTGCTATGGCCATTACGCTGACCGAAGCCGCTGCCCGGCATGTCAACCGCTATCTGACCCGCCGCGGCAAGGGGCTGGGCGTGCGCCTGGGGGTCAAGACCACGGGCTGCTCGGGGCTGGCCTACAAGCTGGAGTACGTGGACGACACCGAGCCCGAAGACATCGTGTTCGAGAACCACGGCGTCAAGGTGCTCATCGACCCCAAGAGCCTGGCCTACATCGACGGCACCGAGCTGGATTTTGTGCGCGAGGGCCTCAACGAAGGCTTTCGCTTCAACAACCCCAACGAGCGCGACCGCTGCGGCTGCGGGGAGAGCTTTCGCGTGTGACCGGCGCGCCGGCCTGTTGAAGCAAACCGCCGCTGCTGGCGGTTTTTTCTGTGGGCTTTTCTCAAAAATGAGAGCTTTCAGCGCTTGGTATATAAGGTTTTCAGGTGCTTTTGATGTGGAAAATGGCTTGTATCAAGCGCCAGCAGCTATCATTTTATGAATCTCCAATCCGACGACTTTGAACTCTTCGGCCTGCCGCGCCAGTTTGCGCAGGAGCGAGCAGCCATCGACGCGCGCTGGAAGGAATTGCAGCGCGAAGCCCATCCCGACAAGTTCGCCGCCCAGGGCGCCGCAGCGCAGCGCGTGGCCATGCAGTGGTCGGTGCGCATCAACGAGGCCTACCAGCGTCTGAAAGACCCGATCAAGCGCGCAGCCTACCTGTGCGAGCTGCACGGCGCACCTGTCAACGCCGAGGACAACACGGCCATGCCGCCCGCGTTCCTGGTGCAGCAGATGGAGTGGCGCGAAGCGCTGGACGATGCCGCCACCGAGGCCGACATCGACACGCTGCAAACCGAGGTGGACGCCGCCCGCGCCCGCGCGCTGTCCGCGTTTGACTGGCTCATCGACGAAAAGGGCGACTACGCCCAGGCCGCGCAACAGGTCAGAGCCCTCATGTTCATTGCGCGATTTGCCCACAGCATCGACCTGCGCCGGGAGCTGCAGGGACAATAGCGCACAGCGGCTTGCCTTCGTCTCCCTAGATTTCCCTCCAAAACTCTCCATGGCGCTTTTACAGATTTCCGAACCCGGCCAGTCCCCCGACCCGCACCAGCGGCGCATCGCGGTGGGCATCGACCTGGGCACCACGCATTCCCTGGTGGCCGCCGTGCGCAACGGCGTGGCCGAGTGCCTGCCCGACGGCGAGGGCAGGGTGTTGCTGCCCTCGGTGGTGCGCTACCTGGCGGGCGGCGGGCGCCAGATCGGCCACGACGCCCTGGTCGGACAGACGCAGGACGCCCGCAATACCATTGCCTCCGCCAAGCGCTTCATGGGGCGCGGCCTGCAGGACGTGGCGCAGGCCGACAAGCTGCCGTATGAATTTGTGGCCGCCGAGGGCGCCGGCATGGTGAGCCTGGCCACGGCGGACGGCACCAAGTCGCCGGTCGAGGTCAGCGCCGAGATCCTGGCCACCTTGCGCTACCGGGCCGAAGACACCTTCAACGACGACCTGTACGGCGCCGTCATCACCGTGCCCGCGTACTTTGACGACGCCCAGCGCCAGGCCACCAAGGACGCGGCCCAGCTCGCGGGCATCCACCTGCTGCGCCTCATCAACGAGCCCACGGCCGCGGCCATTGCCTACGGGCTGGACAACGCCAGCGAGGGCGTCTATGCCGTGTACGACCTGGGTGGCGGCACATTCGACATCTCCATCCTCCGGCTCACGCAGGGCGTGTTCGAGGTGATTGCCACGGGCGGCGACTCCGCCCTGGGCGGCGACGACTACGATGCCGCCCTGGCCGACTGGGTGCTGGCGCAGCTGGGTTTGGCGGCGGCTACCCCGGCCGACAAAGCCGCCGTGCGCATCGCGGCGCGGGCCTGCAAGGAAGGCTTGACTGCTTCTGAAACAGTAGCATTCAGCGTACAACTGGCGGGCGCTACAGCCCAATTTGATGTAAACCGGTCCGACTTTGACGCGGCCACGGCAGCGCTCACCCAGCGCTCGCTCGCTGCCGTGCGCCGCGCGCTGCGCGACGCCCAGCTGAGCAAGGACGAGGTGCAGGGCGTGGTCATGGTCGGTGGCTCCACGCGCATGCCCCAGGTGCAGCGCGCCGTGGGCGACTTCTTTGGCCGCCCGCCGCTCACCAACCTCAATCCCGACGAGGTGGTGGCCCTGGGCGCTGCCATCCAGGCCAACCAGCTGGCGGGCAACAACACGGCGGGCGACCTGCTGCTGCTGGACGTGATCCCGCTGTCGCTGGGCATCGAAACCATGGGCGGCCTGGTCGAGCGCATCGTGGCGCGCAACGAGACCATTCCCACCGCCAAGGCGCAGGACTTCACCACCTACAAGGACGGCCAGACCGCCCTGGCCATCCACGTGGTGCAGGGCGAGCGTGACTTGGTGGCGGACTGCCGCAGCCTGGCGCGCTTTGAGCTGCGCGGCATCCCGCCCATGGCGGCGGGCGCGGCGCGCATCCGCGTCACCTTCACCGTCGATGCCGATGGTCTGCTGAGCGTGGCTGCCCGCGAGCAGGGTAGCGGCGTGGAGGCGCGCATCGACGTGAAGCCGTCCTACGGCCTGTCGGATGAGCAGGTGGCGCGCATGCTGCAGGACGGCTTTGCCACCGCGGCCCAGGACATGAAGGCCCGCGCCGTGGTGGAGGCGCGCGTCGATGCCGACCGCATGCTCATCGCCACGCAAAGCGCGCTGGACGCCGATGGCGACCTGCTGACCGCGCCAGAGCGCACGGCCATCGACGCGCTGATGGTCGCCCTGCGCCACCAGCGCGATGCCGACGATGCCGCCGTCATCGAAGCCGCCACCGAAGCCCTGGCCAAGGGCACCGAAGCCTTTGCCGCCCAGCGCATGAACCATGGCATCCAGCAGGCACTGGCTGGCAAGAACGTGCAAACACTCTAAAAACCATGCCCGTCATCAAGATCCTTCCCCACGCCGAATACTGCCCCCAGGGCGCCGAGATCACGGCGCCTGCGGGCACCTCCATCTGCGAGGCGCTGCTCGACAACAAGATCAACATCGAGCACGCCTGCGACATGAGCTGCGCCTGCACCACCTGCCACGTCATCGTGCGCGAGGGGCTGAACTCGCTCAACGAGGCCGAGGAGGAAGAAGAAGACCTTCTCGACCGCGCCTGGGGCCTCACGCCACAGTCGCGCCTGTCGTGCCAGGCTATCCTGGCGCAAACCGATGTGACGGTGGAAATCCCCAAATACACCATCAACCACGCCAAGGAAAACCATTGATGAGCGCAGCGAAGCGCCGAGCGTGGGGGCACGTATGACCCGCCAGATCGTTCTGGACACCGAAACCACCGGCCTGTCTGCCGAGAGTGGCGACCGCATCATTGAACTGGGCTGCGTGGAGCTGCTCAACCGCAAGCTCACCGGCAACAACCTGCACCTGTACTTCAATCCCGGCCGCGACAGCCACGAAGACGCGCTCAAGGTGCACGGCATCAGCAACGAGTTTCTGCGCGACAAACCCAAGTTTGCCGAGGTGGTGGACGACATCCTGCAGTACCTGCAGGGCGCCGAGATCATCATCCACAACGCCGCGTTCGACGTGGGCTTTTTGAACAAGGAGCTGGAGCTGGTAGGCCGCCCCGCGTTCCACTCCCACGTGGCGAGCGTGACCGACACCCTGGCCATGGCCAAGGAGCTGTACCCCGGCAAGCGCAACTCGCTTGATGCGCTGTGCGACCGCCTGGGTGTGGACAACTCGGGCCGCACCCTGCACGGCGCGCTGCTGGACGCCGAGCTGCTGGCCGATGTTTACATCAATCTCACGCGCGGGCAGGACGCGTTGCTCATCGCCGACGACGCCCATGAGGGCGCCGACGGCCAGGCGCTGACTGCCGTGGATTTGCGCGGCTTCAACCTGCCTGTCCTGACCGCCAGCGAGCAGGAGCTGGCCGACCACGAAGCCGTGCTGACCCAGATCGACAAGGCCAGCGGCGGCAAAACAATTTGGCGTGCAGCCTCGTCGGCCTGAAAACCTGTGCCATAATCGAAGGCTTGTCGCAGCGACAAGGGTGATTAGCTCAGCGGTAGAGCACTGCCTTCACACGGCAGGGGTCACATGTTC
>DAIQRN010000242.1:0-4743 GCA_036786185.1 Acidovorax sp.
CTGGCCGCGCTGGAGCGCTGCCGCCAGCGCGGCGGGCGCGTGGTGGCCGTGGGCACGACGACGGTGCGCACGCTGGAGTCCTGGGCGCGCACGGGCCAGGCCACGGGCGACACCAACATCTTCATCACGCCGGGTTTTGAGTTTCAGGTGGTGGATGTGCTGATCACCAACTTCCACCTGCCCAAAAGCACGCTGATGATGCTGGTGAGCGCGTTTGCGGGCTATGCCCACATCATGGGCCTGTACCGCCACGCCATGGCGCAGCAGTACCGGTTCTTCAGCTATGGGGATGCGATGCTGCTGGAGCGTGCGAAGAACGCTATTGAAAAATGAGCTTTCAGCGCTTGATGCATAAGCGCCAGAGGCCTATTTGACTCAATAAGCGACGGCGTGCCCGTCCTTGCGCGGGTCCGATCCGGCGATGTAGTGGCTGCCGCTCTTCAGCACCAGCTGTGCACCGCCAAAAGCAAACACGCCGTTGCCCTCCTCCACCGTCACCTCGTGCCCGCGCGCGCGCAGCGCGGCGACCACGGCGGGATCGAACCCTGGCTCCACCGCCACGCCCTTGCCGCCCGTCACGCGCCAGCGCGGGGCGTCGGCGGCGGCCTGGGGGTTCTGGCCGTAGCGCAGCACGCGCAGGGCCATCTGCAGGTGACCCTGGCTTTGCATGGGGCCGCCCATCACGCCAAACGCCATTTGCGGCGTGCCGTCGGCATGCATGGCAAACGCGGGGATGATGGTGTGCGAGGGGCGCTTCTTCGGCGCCACCTCGTTGGCATGGCCGGGGATGAGGTTGAAGCCGTGGCCCCGGTTCTGCAGACTGATGCCGGTGCCCGGCACCACCACACCCGAGCCAAAGCCCATGTAGTTGGACTGGATGAACGAGACCATCATGCCCTGGCTGTCTGCCGCCGCCAGGTACACCGTGCCGCCGGGGCGCGGAGCGCCGTAGGACGGCTCCCCCGCGCGCTCGCGGTCGATGAGGGCCGCGCGGCGCGCCAGGTAGTTGGTGTGGAGCAGGTCGGCGGGCGCCACCTGCATGGCATCCATGTCGGCGTTGTAGTGGTGCAGGTCGGCAAAGGCAAGCTTCATGGCCTCGATCTGCAGGTGCACGCTGTCCACGCCATCCAGCGGCTGCTGGCCCACGCCCACCGCGTCGAGCATGCCCAGCGCCATCAGCGCGGCGATGCCCTGGCCGTTGGGCGGAATCTCGTGGATGACCGAATCGCCAAAGCGCTGCTGGATGGTGCCCACCCAGTCGGCCTGGTGCGCGGCCAGGTCGGCCAGCGTCATCGCGCCGCCATGCGCCTGGGAATGGGCCGCCATCTTCTGGGCCAGTTCGCCGCGGTAGAAGGCCTCGCCCTCGGTCTCGGCGATCAGCTCCAGCGTGCGTGCATGGGCTTCGCTGCGGAAGATTTCGCCCGCCTGGGGCGACCGCCCCCCGGGCATGAAGCATTCGGCAAACCCGGGCTGGGCGCCCAGCTTGGCGGCGCCCAGGGCCCACAGCCGGGCGATGGTGGGCGAGACGGGAAAGCCATTGCGTGCGTAGTCGATGGCGGGCTGGGCCAGTTGTGCAAACGGCAGCTTGCCCAGGCGCTTGGACAGCGCCACCCAGGCCGACACCGCGCCGGGCACGGTGACGGCGTTCCAGCCCATCTCGGGGATACCGCCGCGCTCGGCGAAGTACGCGGGCGTCCACGCCGCGGGCGAGCGGCCCGAGGCGTTGAGGCCATGCAGCGCCTGGCCGTCCCACACGATGGCAAACCCGTCGCTGCCCAGGCCGCAGCCCGTGGGTTCGACCACGGTGAGCGCCATGGCGGCGGCCAGGGCGGCGTCCACCGCATTGCCCCCCGCCAGCAGCATGCGCAGGCCCGCCTGCGCCGCCAGCGGTTGCGAGGCAGAGACGATGTTGCGCCCCATCACCGCGCTGCGGTGGGAGGCGTAGGGGAGGGACCAGTCAAGGGTTGGGTTATTCATAGCGTTCTGACTCTGTTTCCCGCAAGGGTTCGCGGTGCATGAAACTGGCGCTGCGCAAAGCGAGAGGCGCCAAGCAAGGGCCGCCCCGCAGCAAGGGCGCCGTCCCCCTGTGGGGGAAGGCGCGCAGCGCCTCAGGGGGGTTACTCCACCACGATTTTGTGCTGCCGAATCACCGTGGCCCAGCGGTTGCTGTCGGCCTGCACCATAGCCCCGAACTGCACGGGCGTGCTGGGTGCGGCGGGCTCCACGCCCAGCTTGGCCAGGCTGGCCGCCACGTCGGGCGCCTGCACGGCCTTGGCAAAGGCCGCGTGGATGCGCGACACCAGCGCGGGCGGCGCGCCCGCGGGCAGGTACAGGCCAAACCAGGTGACGGAGCTGTAGCCGGGCAGGCCCGATTCGGCCATGGTGGGCAGCTCGGGCGCCAGCGCGCTGCGCTTTTCGCTGGTCACGGCCAGGGCGCGCAGCTTGCCGTTCTTGGCGTGGGGCATGCCGGTGGGCAGGGAATCAAACAGCACATGCGTCTGGCCCGCGATCAGGTCCGGGATGGCCAGGGCCGTGCCCTTGTAGGGCACGTGCGTCATCTCGATGCCGGCCTGCGCGCTGAAGGCGGCGGTGTTCAGATGCACGATGGTGCCGTTGCCGCTGGTGGCGTAGTTGAGCTGGCCCGGGTGGGCCTTGCCGTAGGCGATGAGTTCGGCCACCGACTTGACGGGCAGCGAGTTGGTCACCAGCAGCACGCTGGGCGCGTCGGCCAGGTGAGCGACGGGTGTGAAGTCCTTGCGCGCGTCGTAGGCCAGGCGTGGCATGAGGTGGGGCGAGATGGCATGGGTGCTGCTGGTGGTCAGCAGCAGCGTGTAGCCGTCGGCGGACGCCTTGGCGGCTTCGGCCGCGCCGATGGTGCCGCCCGCGCCGGGCTTGTTGTCCACCACCATTTGCTGGCCCAGGTCAGTCGCCACGCGCTGCGTGACCACGCGGGCCACCAGGTCGGTGGCGCCACTGGCCGGAAACGGCACCACCACCCGCACGGGGCGCTCGGGCCAGGCGACCTGCGCCTGCGCACCCGCGGTCCATGCCATCAGACAAGCCAGACCCAGCACGCCACGACCCCAGGAGAAAAGACGCATACAGAGCACTCCATGCAGCAAGAAGACAGAGAGGCGGCCAGCCCGGCAGGGTGCCGTGCCGACCGAAGAGAGCCTTCATCTTAGGAAGCCCGCCCCGGCCTGACCACCAGCAAATAGGCAAGCAGCTTTGCCATTACAGCAAACCACCTGATACTTTGCGCTTCGACACGGCAACACACAAACCCCATGCGCGCCCACCTGCTGCAAGACACCGCCCTGCGCTATTTCCTGGAAGTGGCCCACAGCGGCTCGCTGACCGAGGCCTCGGCGCGCCTGCATGTGGCCGCCTCGGCGCTGAGCCGCCAGATCGCGGGGCTGGAGGCCCAGCTGGGCACGCCGCTGTTCGAGCGCCACCCGCGCGGCATGGTGCTGACGGCGGCGGGCGAGATTTTGGCCGTCCACGCCCGGCGCACGGTGCTGGACGCCGAGCGCGCCCTGGGCGAAATCGGCGCGCTGCAGGGCCTGCGCACGGGCCAGGTGCGGCTGGCCACGTCGGACGCGTTTGCCAATGAACTGGTGCCGCGCCTGTGCGTGGAGTTCCAGCGCACGCACGCGGGCATCCAGTTCAGCGTGATCGCCCTGCCCACGGCGCAGGTGCCCGACGCGGTGCGCAGCGGCGCGGCCGACATCGGCCTGTGCTTCAGCCGCGCGCCGCACAAGGACATCGCGGTGGCCTACCGCCAGAGCGCGCCGGTGCTGGCGCTGCTGCCACCCGGCCACCCGCTGGCGGGCGCCCGCAGCGTGACCCTGGCGCAGATGGCCGCATACCCGCTGGCGCTGCCCCCGGCCGAAACCACGGTGCGCCAGATGATCGACATCGTCTGCAGCCGCCAGGGCCTGCAGCTGGAGGCCCAGCTCATCAGCAGCCATGTCAAGACGGTGATCCACTTCGTGCAGCTGGGCGGCGGCCTGTCGGTGGCCAGCGAGATCGCCGTGCGCCACCTGGTGGCCGAGCGCGCCATCGTGGCCCTGCCCATCAGCGACCCCGGCATGGACCTGCGCGACGTCGAGATCCAGACCCTGGCCGGACGCAGCCTTCCGGTGGCGGCGCAGGCGTTCATGGAGCTGCTGAAGGAGCGGCTGCCGGGGTGACGCGCCCCGACTCAGTAGCCGTGCTGCTGGCGAAAGTCGCGCGCCTTGCCAAAGTGGCCGTTGCCGATAAAGGGCACGGGCGGGCGCAGCGCCGACAGCGGCGAAGGGTGGTTGGAGGTGAGCACCAGATGCCCGCGCCCCGCCGGAATGAGCGCCCGCTTGGACTGGGCGTGCGAGCCCCAGAGCATGAACACCACGGGGCGCGGGCCCTCGGCCACGTGGCGGATGATGGTGTCGGTCAGTTCCTCCCAGCCCTTGCCTGCATGGCTGGCGGGTTGGCCCTCTTCCACCGTGAGGCCGGTGTTGAGCAGCAGCACGCCGTTTTTCGCCCACTTCACCAGGCTGCCGCCCGGCTCGGGCATGGGCGGAAAGGGCGTGCCCAGGTCGCGCTGCATCTCCTTGAAGATGTTTTGCAACGAGGGCGGCAGGCGCACGCCGGGCGCCACCGAAAACGCCAGCCCCTCGGCCTGGCCGCGCCCGTGGTACGGGTCCTGGCCCAGGATGACCACGCGCACCGCGTCGGGCGGCGTGAGGTCCAGCGCGCGCAGCG
>DAIQRN010000243.1:0-4736 GCA_036786185.1 Acidovorax sp.
ATCACGGCGGCCATCCAGACCATTGCCGAAGCCGGCGATAACATCGTCTCGACCAGCACGCTGTATGGCGGCACCTACAACCTGTTTGCCCACACCTTCCCGCAGCAGGGCATCGAGGTGCGCTTTGCCGACGCGCGCGACCCAGCCAGCTTCGGCAAGCTGATCGACGCGCGCACCAAGGCCGTGTTCGTCGAGTCCATCGGCAACCCGCTGGGCAACGTGACCGACATCCGGGCGCTGGCCGACGTGGCCCATGCCCACGGCGTGCCGCTGATCGTGGACAACACCGTGCCCAGCCCCTACCTGCTGCGCCCCTTCGAGCATGGCGCCGACATCGTGGTGCATGCCCTGACCAAGTACCTGAACGGCCATGGCAACAGCATTGGCGGCGCGGTGGTCGACAGCGGCAAGTTCCCCTGGGCGGAGCACAAGGAGCGCTTCAAGCGCCTGAACGAGCCCGACGTGAGCTACCACGGCGTGGTCTACACCGAGGCCCTGGGCCCGGCCGCCTACATCGGCCGCGTGCGCGTGGTGCCGCTGCGCAACACGGGCGCCGCCCTGTCGCCGCACAGCGCCTTCCTGATCCTGCAGGGCATAGAGACGCTGGCGCTGCGCATGGACCGCATCTGCGAGAACTCACAAAGAATAGCCGAAGCGCTGCAAAAGCACCCCAAGGTGGAATGGGTACGCTACGCGGGCCTGAAAGACCACCCCGACCACGCACTGGTGCAGCGCCAGATGCAGGGCCGCGCATCGGGCATCCTGTCGTTCAGCCTGAAGGCCAGCGGCGATCCGCGTGCGGCCGGGGCACGCTTCCTGGATGCGCTGCAGCTGTTCCTGCGCCTGGTGAACATCGGCGACGCCAAGTCGCTGGCCACGCACCCGGCATCGACCACACACCGCCAACTCAACGCCGAGGAACTGGCCAAGGCCGGCGTGAGCGAAGGCATGGTGCGCCTGTCCATCGGCATCGAGCACATCGACGATCTGCTGGAAGACCTGCACCGCGCGCTGGACGCGGTTTAAGGTGTTTGAGGCCTCCAGCGCTTATCCATCAAGCGCTGGCAGCTATTTAAACCATAGCAATCACAAGGCGCCCGGGTGTAGCCCCCTGAGCGCACGCTGAGAACCCATGGACTCCCTCACGCAGATCGCCCTGGGCTCCGCCGTCGCCATCGCCACCCTGGGGCGGCGCACCGCCGTCTGGAAGGCCGCCCTGTGGGGCGCCGTGGCGGGCACGCTGCCCGATCTGGATGCGCTCATCGACCATGGCGACGCCATCCTGAACATGGTGCTCCACCGCTCCGAAAGCCACGCCCTGCTCTATCTGACGGCGCTGTCGGCGCCGCTGGCCTGGCTGGTGTCGCGCCTGCACGGCGAAGGCGCGCTGTTCACGCGCTGGTGGCTGGCCCTGTGGCTGGCGTTGATCACTCACCCCTTGCTGGACTGGATGACGGTCTATGGCACGCAGTTGCTCCTGCCCTTCTCCAACACCCCGCTGGCAATCGGCAGCGTGTTCATCATCGACCCGCTCTACACCCTGCCGCTGCTCATCGGCGTGCTGGCGGCGCTGGCCAGGCCACAGGGGCGCGGTCTGGCCTGGGTGCGCGCAGGGCTGGTGCTGAGCACGGCCTACCTGGGCTGGAGCGTGGCCGCGCAGCAGTTCGCCACGCACCGCGTGCTGGCGACCGCCCCCGTGCCCGGCCTGCAGGCGCAGCAACTGCTGGTCACGCCCGCGCCCTTCAACACCTTGCTATGGCGCGCCGTGGCCGTAACGCCCACGCACTACTACGAGGGCTACTACGCGCTGCTGGACGGCAGCCGCCCCGTGCGCTGGACGCAGCACGCGCGCGGCGCAGCGCTGTATGCGCAGCACAGCGCCCACCCGCTCGTGGAACGCGTAGCCCGCTTCAGCCATGGATTCTTCAAGATGAGCGAGGCCGGGGGCGAGGTCTTCATCACCGACCTGCGCATGGGCAACGAGCCCACCTACAGCTTTCACTTCAACCTGGGTACGCCCGCGCACATGGCGACAGGCAACCACCCCACCACGCAGCAGTGGCAGCGGCCCGACCTGGCCACGGCCCTGACCTGGCTGTGGCAGCGCATGTGGGGTCAGGACGTGGTGCTGGCCCCCGCACCGCTGGGCGCGACGGTCCGCCAAGGCAACGCGGAATAAGTCGCCGCAATGGCGCGCGCCCGGGTCGGGGATGGGCTAACGCCGCAGACCACCCACAGCCGTGATGCACGGCAAGCGAGGGACTTGTTCAGCGTTGCCCCAACCTCAATGCGCGGCAGATTTTCCGCGCAGGCGCTGAACCAGCTTCACGCCCGCCAGCACCAGGCCACCGGCCACGACGCCCACCGCGGCGTAGAGCAGATTGGGCACCAGCACCGCCCACAGCCCGCCCACCGGCCACTGCGCCGCAACCACGCCAGCGCCCTCCACCGCGTGGTGCAGCGCGGGCACGCCATGCACCAGAATGCCGCCGCCCACCAAAAACATGGCCGCCGTACCGGCAATGGACAAGCCCTTCATCAGCCAGGGTGTCGACGCCACAATGCCCGCCCCCAAGGCCCGCGCCGCGCTGCTGGCCTTGCCATTGAGCCACAGGCCCAGGTCGTCCAGCTTGACGATGCCCGCCACCAGGCCGTACACGCCGATCGTCATGATGACGGCAATGCTCGACAGCACGGCCACCTGCTGCGCAAACGGCGCGGCCGCCACGGTGCCCAGGGTGATGGCAATGATTTCGGCCGACAGGATGAAGTCGGTGCGCACCGCGCCCTTGACCTTGTCCTTCTCGAACGCCACCAGGTCCACGGCCGGGTTGGCGTTGGCCTGGGCATGGCTCTCGCGCTCGGCGGCGTCCTGGTGCGGGGCATGCAGAAACTTGTGCGCCAGCTTCTCAAAGCCCTCGAAACACAGGAAGGCGCCGCCCACCATCAGCAGCGGCGTGACCGCCCAGGGCGCGAAGGCGCTGATCAGCAGCGCGGCAGGCACCAGGATGACCTTGTTGATAAAGGAGCCCTTGGCCACGGCCCAGACCACAGGAATCTCGCGCTCGGCCCTCACGCCGGTGACCTGCTGGGCGTTGAGCGCCAGGTCGTCGCCCAGCACGCCCGCCGTTTTCTGCGCGGCCACCTTGGTCATCACCGACACGTCGTCAGCCACGGTGGCGCTCTTCTTGGCCGCCACCTTGGTCATCAGGGCCACGTCGTCGAGGATGGTGGCGATGTCGTCGAGCAGGGCAAGCAGGCTGCCAGAGGCCATGGGAAGCTCCGTAGATGTTGGACTGCGGATTATGAACAAAAAAGCTGCCAGCGCCTATGTGTCAAGCGCTGGCAGCTCCTGTTTTTATAGTGAATCGATTAACCTACCCACTGGCGCGCATTGCGCCAGATGCGCATCCAGGGGCTCAGGGTGCTGCGGTCGCCCGAGGTCCAGCTCATCTGCACGTTGCGGAACACGCGCTCGGGGTGGGGCATCAACGCGGTGAAGCGGCCGTCCGCCGTGGTCACGCTGGTCAGGCCAGCGGCGCTACCGTTGGGGTTGAAGGGGTACTGCTCGGTGGCGCGGCCATGGTTGTCCACGTAGCGCATGGCGGCGATGGCCTTGTCGGCGTTGCCCCGGTACTTGAAGTTGGCATAGCCCTCGCCGTGCGCCACGGCAATCGGCAGGCGGCTGCCCGCCATGCCTTGCAGGAACAGGCTGGGGGATTCGAGCACCTCCACCAGCGACAGGCGGGCCTCGAAGCGCTCGCTCTGGTTGGTGGTGAAGCGCGGCCAGTCTTGCGCGCCGGGGATGATGTCGGCCAGCTCGGCAAACATCTGGCAGCCATTGCACACGCCCAGGCCAAACGTGTCGGTGCGGCCAAAGAAGCCTTGGAACTGCGCCGCCAGCACGGGGTTGAAGGTGATGCTGCGCGCCCACCCAATGCCCGCGCCCAGCGTGTCGCCATAGCTGAAGCCGCCACAGGCGACCACGCCCTTGAAGTCTTCAAGCTTGACGCGGCCGGTTTGCAGATCGGTCATGTGCACGTCAAACGCCTCGAAGCCCGCTTCGGTGAAGGCATAGGCCATCTCGATGTGCGAGTTGACACCCTGCTCGCGGAGGATGGCAACCTTGGGTTTGGAAAGCTGAAGGAACGGTGCAGCCACGTTGTCGGCCGCGTCGAACGTGAGGTGCACGTGCAGGCCCGGGTCGGTGGGCTCGCCCGCTGCAGCGTGCTCGGCATCGGCATTGGCGGGGTTGTCGCGCTGCTGGCAGATTTTCCAGCTCACCGCGTCCCACACCTGGTGCAGGTCGGCCAGCGGCGCGCTGAACACGGCCTTGGCGTCCCGCCACACCTGCAGCTCGCCCTTGCCCGCATCAATGGACGACGACGCGGGGCGCGTCTTGCCGATGAAGTGGCTGAACCTGGACAGGCCGTGCTCACGCAGGGTCTGCATCACGTCATTGCGCTCGCTGGTCTTGACCTGCAGCACCACGCCCAGTTCTTCGTTGAACAGGGCTTTGAGCGTGAGTTCTTCGCGGCGCGCGCTGACCTGGCCCGACCAGTTCTTGGCATCGCCCACTTCGGCGCGGCTGTCGGTGATGCCGTCGCCCTCGGTCACCAGCAGATCCACATTGAGCGACACACCCACGTGGCCCGCAAAGGCCATTTCAGCCACTGCGGCCAGCAGGCCGCCATCGCTGCGGTCGTGGTAGGCCAGGATCTGGCCCTTGGCGCGCA
>DAIQRN010000011.1:0-17261 GCA_036786185.1 Acidovorax sp.
GCGCAGTACGCCACGCCTGAATTGGAGTTTTGAACATGGACGAACAAGCCCTCAGCTACGCCCTGGCCAAGCAGGTGCCCGACATGGCGCGCGGCTTCACCATTGCCACGAGCTACGGCGACATCGTGATCGAGTCTGGCCGCCACGCCGACTACATTGCCGCCGTCGTGGGGCGCGTGCTGGAGATCCAGCTCAAGGCGGCAGCGCTGGCCCGCCGCGATGCCGAGATGGATGGAGCACGGGCATGAGCGAAAAAACCTACCCCCTGGCAGGCCCCATCCGCAAGACCTGCGATCTGTTTCGCCTGTTGGCCGGCCACGAAGTGCTGGGCCTGGCCCCCAGCGAAATCGCCAAGGCCCTGGGCGTTGCGCCCCCTTGGGTGTCCGTCAACCTGCCCGCGCTGGAGGCCGAAACCGGCTTTGTCGAGCGCGTGGAAGGCACCAACCGCTGGCGCCTGGGCGTGCCTTTTGTGCGCATCGCCGTCACCGTGGGCGCCAACCTCAACCAGGCACAGCGCCGCCTGACCGAGCTCAGCCAGCGCTACGCCGTGCCCGCTGACCAGATGGACCGCTATTCCCTGTAACCCAACCCAAGAATCTGCAACACCGTTATGGCCAACAAACCCACCCCCGCACCCAAGAGCAAAGAAGTCGCCGTTGAAATGGCAGCCATTGAGCAGACCATGGCCGCCGCCAACCAGTTGGCAGTGGCAACGCTGGAGCAGAACGAGCGCGTCAGCGCGCTGGCCAAGCAGCTCAACTACCAGGGCAGCACCGACCCTGGTGCACTGGAGAACTCGGCACGCGACGCCGCCGAATACCTGGGCAAGAGCATCTACATGCTGGGCTCCTGCCTGATTCTGCTCAAGGAGGCCAGCGACCACGGCAGTTTTTTGGCGGCCCTTGAACGGCTGAACATAACGCCACGGTCTGCCCAGCGCTACATGGCCATGGCGCAGCGCTTCGCAAATGCGACGATGTCGTCGCATTTGGAAAAGCTCGGCTACTCCAAAATGGCTGAACTGCTACCACTTGACGACGAGCAGGCCGGCGAGCTGGCAGAGCTGGGCCAGACCGGTGAGCTGGCCCTAGACGATGTAGCCCGCATGTCCGTCAAAGAACTGCGCGCTGCCGTGCGCAAAGAGCGCGCCGAGGCCGCCAAGCAAAAAAGCCAGGTGGAGCGCCTCACCAGCGTCAACACCGAACTGCACGAAGAGGCCCGCCTGGCCAAGCGCCTGCCTGCCAATGAAGCGCTGGCCAAGCTGAAGAAGGAGGCCGCCAGCATCGCCGCCGATGCCGAGGGCGCCATTCTGGGCGGCCTTCGCCAGGCGCTCATCGCCCTCAACAACCACGGTGAAGAGCGCGGCCTGCACAACGTGTACATGTCTGGCCTGGTAGGCCAGGTGCAAGCGCAGCTCAACGCCCTGCGACAAGAGTTCAACCTGCCCGACGTCAGCAACGCAGCCGACCAGAAGCTTGCCGCTGAAATGGCTGAGTGGGACAAGGAGTGAGGTAGCCATGGACTTGCATCACCACACCGGCCACCTGATCACCCAGTTGGAAACCATGCTCATGCAGACGCGCAACCTCCTCGAGGCGCTCGGCCTGGAAGACAGCTTCCCCAGCGAGATCGAGGCCCGCGCGTCACGCGAGGGGCTGCTGCAGCACCTGCGCAACACCATAGACATGCTGGGCGGATCGGCACTGGGCTACTCCTGGGCGATAGACGCCATGCTGCCGATCATCGGTGAGCTTGCCGACGCTGGCGCCATCCCCCAGGCCGTGGCCGAGAAGCTGCTGCAGCCTGCCTACGAGCACCTGGGCGAGCGCTATGTGGACTCCGCTATGGCTGCAGGGGCGGAGGGCTGACTCCACCATGGCGGCAAACGTCACACCCCCCGTCAACGAAGCGCTGGTGCAGGCCCGCTTGGGCGATGTGGAGCACGGCAACAAGGGCGCACTCATCGATGAGCTGTGCGCCGCCACGGGCCGCTCGCGCTCCACGATCTACCGGGCGCTGCAAGAAGCCACCCTGCGCCCGCAGCGCCGCCAGCGCAGCGATGCGGGCGAAGTGGCGCTCACCCGCGACGAGGCCAAGCTGATCTGCGCGATGGTGATGGAGGGGCTGCGCAAGAACGGAAAGCGCCTGTACACCATCG
Organism: Acidovorax sp.; assembly: GCA_036786185.1. Classification (GTDB taxonomy): domain Bacteria; phylum Pseudomonadota; class Gammaproteobacteria; order Burkholderiales; family Burkholderiaceae_C; genus Acidovorax. The sequence continues at coordinate 2,159 of DAIQRN010000011.1, forward strand.
ATCACGCCGTGGAAATCCTGCGCTCCAATGGCGCCATCCGCGCCGAGCGCATCGACCCCGAAACGGGCGAATGCAAGCCGCTCTCCGGCAGCGCCATTGCCCGCGCCCTGCGCATCTACGGCCTGCACCCTGACCAACTGCTGCAGCCCGCCCCTGCGCGCGAGCTGCGCAGCCTGCACCCCAACCACGTCTGGCAGATCGACGCCAGCCTGTGCGTCCTGTACTACCTGGAGACCACCAACCCCGCAGAGATGGGTCTGCAGATCATGGAGGCCAAGAAGTTCAATAAGAACAAGCCCAAGAACTTGAAGCGCATCGAAGACCGGCGCGTGTGGAGCTACGAAGTCACCGACCACAACAGCGGCTGCATCTTCGCCTGCTACGTGTTCGACGGCGAAAGCGCCGCCAACATCGCCGCCAGCTTCATCGCCGCCATCCAACAGCGCGGATCCGACCCGTTCTATGGCGTGCCCTTCATCCTCATGATGGACATGGGCAGCGCCAACACCAGCGGCCTGTTCAAGAACCTGCTGCGCCGCCTGAGTGTGCAGCCATTGCCCCATGCCCCCGAGAACGCCCGCGCCACCGGCCAAGTAGAAAACGCCCGCAACATCCTGGAGCGCGACTTCGAGAGCGGCCTGCGCCTCAAGCCGGTCCATAGCCTGGAGGAGCTCAACGCCCGCGTGCTGCGCTGGCTGCGCTGGTTCAACGCCACCAAGGTGCACAGCCGCCACAACAAGACGCGCACCTTGCAGTGGATGACCATCCAGCCCGAGCAGTTGCGCATCGCCCCCTCGCCCGAGCTGTGCCGCGAGCTGCTTACCCACACGCCCGTGGAGCGCAAGGTCAGCGACAAGCTGCGCGTGGAGTTCAAGGGGGCGGAGTACGACGTGAGCGCCGTGCCCCACGTCATGGTCGGCGAAAAAATCATAGTCACCTACAGCCCCTACCAGGCCAACGCCGTTCTGGTAGTGGACGCCAGTGCTGACGGCAAGGAGCTGCTGCACGCCGCGCCCCTGGTGGCGAAGGGTGACGACGGATTCGCCCTTGGCGAGCACAGCAACGTCATCGGCGAGGACTACCGCCGCCATGCCGACACGCGGGCCGACACGCACCGTAAGGAAGTCGAGCTGCTCGCCATGGAGGCCAGCACGCTGGAAGAGGCCGCAGCCAAGCGCAAGGCCAAGGCCACCCCGTTCGGGGGTCGAATCGACCCAGAAAAACACATCGTGGAGGCCGTCTTGCCTACCTTCATTCCCCGCCGTGGCACTGAGCTGCTGCCCGGCGCCCGCATGGCACAAGCCGCCGCACCCGAGCTGCTTACCCACTTCGAAGCCGCCAAGGCCCTGGTGGCCAGGGGCGTGGCCATGTCGCCCGAGCTGGTGGGCACCCTCAAGGCCCTGCACAGCGACGGTGTGCCTGAGACCGATCTGGACGCCCTGGCCGCCCGCCTCACGGTGCGCGCCGGTCTGCGTGTGGTGGGGGGTGGCCAGTGATGCGTGCCACCGCCAACGCCACCGCCGTCATCCCCGTGATGCCGCCGCTGCAGCCTGTGCTGCAGCAGCACGAGATCACCCAGGCCGAATTCGCCCGCGCCATGGGCATGTCGGCCACCGCCGCCTGCCGCTTGATCAAACACGGCCTGCTGCCCGCACGCAAACCTGCCGAGGTGCGCAAGCGTGCTGTGGATTTCTTCAAGGCCCGTGGCGTGTCCATGGCCCACCTGCGCGACCTGGTGCTGCTGCCGTCCCGTGTGGCAGCACCCCAGCAAAAGAAAACGGCAGCCCGCACCGCTGGTGCGTCTGCCGGTGAAGTTGGCCCCGCCGGGTTGCACCCCGGCGAGGCCGCCCCCGTGAACCCCGAAACCATCGAAACCCAGGAGGAAGAGCCAATGTTACTGCGTTGTGAACCCGTCACCCCCGCCGCGCGCAAGCACTTCAAGCTGCCGCGCAGCCCATTCACCGACGACATCCAGAGCCGTGACGACGTGTTTGCCAGCCAGCATGGCCGGTACGTGCGCGCCGCCATGATGGATGCCGCCACCAACCATGGCTTTGTGGCCATCATCGGCCAGAGCGGCTCGGGCAAGAGCACGCTGCGCGAAGAGCTGGAGGAGCGCATCCGCGAAGAGCGCCGCCCCATCGTGCTCATCAAGCCCTACATCCACGGCGTAGAGCCCAGCGAGGCGCGCGGCAAGCCCCTGCGCAGCGGCCACATCGCCGAATCCATCGTGGATGCCCTGGCGCCCGGCGTGTCCCTCAAGAGCAGCCCCCAGGCCCGCTACAAGCAGGTGCACGAGCTGCTCAAGGCCAGCCGCAGCGCGGGCTATACCCATCTGCTGGTGATCGAGGAGGCCCACCGCCTGCCCATCCCCACCCTGAAGCACCTCAAGAACTTCATGGAGCTCAAGGACGGCCTGCGCCGCCTGCTGGGGGTATGCCTGATCGGGCAGAACGAGCTGTTCAACATGCTGAGCGAGCGCAACCCCGAGGTCCGCGAGATCGTGCAGCGCTGCGAGCAGATCAGCATGGAGCCGCTGGACAACGACGTGGAGGCCTACCTGCAGCTCAAGTTTGAACGCCTGGGCGTCAAGCTGGCCGACGTGTTTGAGGCCGACGCCATGGACGCCATCCGCGCCCGCCTGATCCAGACGGCCCACGGCCATCGCACCAGCGAGGTGGTGAGCATCTGCTACCCCCAGGTGGTCAACAACCTGGTCAGCCGCGCCCTGAACGCGGCCGTGCAAGTGGGCTTCCCCAAGGTGGATGCCCAAGTCATCGCGGGGTGCTGAGCCATGGCCATCTATCGCATCAAGATCACCATGCGCGACGGCTCCAAGGGCCGCTACACCGGCTTGTTTGCCGATGGCGTTGAGGCCGTGCTGCAAACCCTGGCTGATTACCCTGAGGCGTGCGGTATCAGCGCCATCTGCCTGAAGCGGGGTGCAGCATGAGCCGCCGCCCCTGCCACGAGCTGGGCGTGTGCAACGGCCGCCCAGGCCTGGGCCGTACCTGCCGCCAAGACGCGCACCACGACACCGACAAGCTGCCCAGCGGTGGCTTCTACTTCGCGCCGGGCACGGTGGAGCACGCCCCCGCGCGCAAGCGCCTCAGCGGCTGGCGCCGCCTGGTGGTCGATATCGCCGTGGTGCTGGCTGTCTCAGGCTGCCTGGGCTTTGCTGCTGGGTATCTGCAGGTGAAAGGCTGGCCCCTGTGACCACAGACCTTTCATGCCCCGTGTGCGGCAGCGAGCTCGACCTGGCCGTGCTGTTCAGCCACGAGCACGATCAGCGCGCGCTGGCCCGCCTGGCGGCCATCAGCATCCCGCTGGGCGCCCGCGTGCTGCAGTACCTGGCGCTGTTCACCCCGCCCAAGCAGCGGTTGACGGCAGCCAAAAAGATCAAGCTCATCCTGCAGCTGCTGCCCGACCTGGAGCGCCAGGCCATCACCCACAAGGGCCGCGACTGGCCCGCGCCGCTGAACGCCTGGGCGCAGGCCATCGACCAGATGCTGGCCGCCCGCGACGCGCAGCGCCTGGAGCTGCCCATGAAAGGGCACGGCTACCTGTACGCCGTGCTGGCGGGCATGGCCGACAAGCACGAGGCAGCTGCAGAGCAGCAGCGCGAGCAAGAGCTGCGCACCGGCCCCCGTGCCGCCACCGTCAACGGCCCCAAGAGCGTGGCCGACCTGGTCAGTCAGGCCGCACCCACCGCCCAACCACGCCCGGCGCCCGCTGCGCCTGCGCCAGCAGGTATGTCCCCCACCGTCCGCGCCATGCGCGAACAGATCGCACGCAAGAAAGGCGATACCCCATGACCGAAGTTCGCCGAGGCCGCCCGCCAGGCCGCAAGCCCACGCCACCCCGGCCCGCCAACGCGGTGCCACCGGCCCAGTACGACCGCATGCGTGCACCCGTCTGGACTGTCACCCCCGCCGCGCCCAGCCGGGCCGGAGCCCTCAACCACAACCGAATCGAGAGCCGTGGCTCTCGGTGCTGACTGAAAGGAGCCAGACATGGCCACCGTACTTGAATCCATCGCCAAACACGCCGAAGTGCACGCCCAGGCCCGCGCTCTGTTGGCCGAGCGCGTGACGGCCCTCACCGATGCCAAGGCTCTGCTGCACCGCGAGCATCTGCCCGGCGTCAAGCGCGCTCTGAACCGCGCCGCCGAAACCGAGGCGGCCCTGCGCGCCCTGGTCGAGGCCAACCCCGGCAGCTTTGTCAAACCGCGCACGCAGGTTTTCGCGGGTATCAAGGTGGGCTACGCCAAGGGCAAGGGCGCGCTGAGCTTTGACGACGCCGACTCCGTGGTGGCGCGCATCAAGAAGCACCTGCCCGACCAGGCCGACGTGCTCATCCGACAGAAGGAAACGCCCGTGAAGGAGGCCCTGGCCCAGCTCTCGGCGGCAGAGCTCAAGAAGATCGGCGTCACGCTGACCGAGGCGGGCGACCAGACCGTGGTGCGCCCCGTGGACAGCGAGGTGGACAAGATGGTGGATGCGCTGCTCAAGGCCGCTGCGGGCGAAGAAGAAGGGGGCGAATGATGCGCGCCACCCCCACCGAGAACAAGAAGGCCGCCATGGGCTACCAGAACGCCAACCAGCGCCCCCGCTGCAGCAACTGCGTGCACAGCCAGCAGGTGGTGCCCAGCGGGGCCTACAACGACGTGTACCCGTGGCGCTGCAGCAAGGGCGGCTTTGGCGTGACAGCGCAGGCCGTGTGCAATCAGCATCAGCCTTATCAGCCTTTGCAGAAAGGCGGTGCGGCATGAGCGCGGCCAACTACACACCCCGCGAGGGTTCCGTCGCCTGGAAGGTGATCCAGTTCCTGCAGGCCAACCGCGACGAGCAGCTCGACGCCGATCTGATCTCGGCCAAGTGCGATTGCGTCCGCGCCAATGTCCACGCCTTGCTCGGCCCCGCCGTGCAGGCCGGGCTGCTGGTGCGCGGCGAGGACCTGGCCAGTGGTGAGCTGGTGTACAGCGTGGGAACCGGCGCCGCGCTGCCGTCCGAAAAGCCCACCACCAGCCCCTTCCATGCCTGGCTGGAGCGCAAGGGCCAGGATTCGGCTGAAGGCCGTCCACAGCGTCGTTCACCCCCCCCCCCCACGATTCCCGCCCCTGCACCGGCAAAGCGTGCGCCTTCCGCGCCGTTTCGCATCGACGTCAGCACGGTGCAGATCGACAAGGGCGTGCCGATGCCGGGGCGCAGGCCGCCCGTGGATTGGGCTCCCCTGCTCGGGCGGTTGGAGGTAGGCGATTCGTTCCTGCTGCCAGGCGCTGCCAAGTCGGCCATCGGCACGGCCATGAAGGCGTTCAAGGATGCCACGGGCAAGGTGCTCGCCAGCCGCAAGGTGGACGGCGGGATTCGGGTGTGGAGGGTTGAGTGATGGGCGCCAATCCTTTTAAAGCGGCTCTCCATGCTGGCGTGCAGACCTATTACTGCACGGCAGAGGACCGCATCCGCCTGGTGGCGTGGTTCGACCGCGCGCAGTGCGAGGCGGCGCTCAAGCTGCCGGACCTGCAGAAGACCGTCGCCGCTGCCGTGCTGGCCACCTACAGCACCGACAAGCCCGCCGTTCGTGTCGTCAAGGAAGAGGCTGGGTACCCCATGCCCCTCATGCGCTGGACGCAGGATGGCGGCTGGAGGAAGGCATGACCAACAACCGCATCCAAAAATGGCTTGCCGACTACGCCCGCCACGCAGCCAACCGCGCCTTGATTGAGGAGCGGCCCGGCCCGCTGGTGGCAGAAGCCGCAGAGATCATCCGCGCCCTGGCCGGGCCCGATGGCGCGCTGGGCATTGCCGACACGGCAGCCGCAGAGGTGATCTGTGCCGAGTGCCCCTATCACCACGAGGAAGGCAGCGAGCACCGCGACTACTGGGAGGTCTCGCCCATCCAGTCCGCGATAGAGCTGGACCCGGAAGACGCCGCGATAGCGTGTGACGTAGGCCGGGCAGTGCGCTACCTCGCGGCACGCGGCCTGCTCGAACCCCACCCATCCAACGCGCGCCTGGTACGCATCCTCATGGAGCTTTGAATGTTCAAGAACCTCATCATCTACCGCATCGCCCCCTTGGCCGTGCCCCTGTCGGCCGACCAGGTCGAGCAGCTCCTGGCAAAAGTCCCTTTCGTGGAGTGCGGCCCAACGCAGGAGAAATCCTCGGGCTGGGCGCCGCCGCGTGGCGACGAGCATGGTGCCCTGGTCGAGTCCATTGGTGGCCAGTGGGTGCTGCGCTTCAAGACTGAGGTGCGCCGCGTGCCCGGCGCAGCGGTGGCGCGTGCGGTCGACGAGAAGGCCGCGCACATCGAGCAGGAGACCGGCCGCAAACCCGGCAAGAAAGAGCGCCGCGAGCTCAGGGGCGATGCGCTGCTGGAGCTGCTGCCCCACGCATTTCCTGCGTGGTTCGTCATGTGGGTGTGGATCGACGCCAAGGCCGGGTTGCTGATGCTCGACACCGCCAGCCAGGCACGCGCCGATGACGTGGTGAGCGCCCTGGTGGAGCTGGTGCCGGGCTTGTCGGTGTCGCTGCTGCATACCCAGACCAGCCCGCAAGCCGCCATGGCCCACTGGCTGAAGGAGCAAGAGCCGCCCACAGGCTTCACGGTCGACCGCGAGTGCGAGCTCAAGAGCGAGGGCGAAGAAAAGGCCGTGGTGCGCTACGCCCGTCACCCGCTGGACATTGAGGAGGTGCAGGCCCACATCGCGGCGGGCAAGCTGCCCACCAAGCTCGCGCTGACCTGGGACGACCGCGTGAGCTTCGTGCTCACCGAGCGGCTGCAGGTGCGCAAGGTGGCGTTCCTCGACCCGGTGTTCGAGGGCACCAAGTCCGATGGCAGCGGGTTCGATGCCGACGTGGCCATCGCGACGGGCGAGCTGGCGAAGCTGGTTCCCGACCTGGTCGGAGCGCTGGGCGGCGAAGGCAGCGCCGCAGACCCCGCTTGACGCGCCACGGAGCCACGCAAATGCCTTCCAAAACGTTCCAAACGCAAAACCCAGGGGGTTGCCCCGCCTGTGCGGATAGGCCCCTTAAAACGGCTACGCGCCCGGATGTGCTCGCGGTGTCCATCCTGGGGTCGGTCTTCGGTGTGCTGGGCGCACTGCTGCTGGCCATGCCCGAGCTGCCCGCCTGGGGCTTCGGCGCGTTCCTGGTCAGCAACCTGGCCTGGCTGGTGGCCAGCGCGCGGCAGCGCCTGTGGCCCTTGCACCTGCAGCAATGGGTGTTCCTGGCCTGCAGCCTGCTGGGCCTGTGGAACTGGTGGCTTGGGCCGCTGGTGCTGGGGTGATCAAGATGGCCGCGGACTACATCGAGACCGAGAAGCACTGCCGCAAGTGCGGCAAGGACTGGCCTGCAGAGCTGGAGTTCTTTCACGCCGACCCCCGCAGCCGCGACGGGCTTTGCCACTGCTGCAAGGCCTGCTACCGCGAATCGGTCAAGGACCATCGCCGCCTGACGGTGGCGAGCCTGGGGCCCCATGCCTCGGACGCCATTGCGCCGCTGCTCAGCAGCCCGCTTTTTGCAGGAGGCGCCGCAGCATGAAGCCAGCCGCCAACCACATCGCCGCCATCCATGTCCTCAAGTCCAAGCTGCAGCTAACGGACGACGACTACCGCGCGCTGCTCAAGGCCCTGACCCAAAAGACCAGCAGCAAGGACCTGACGGACAAGGAGCGCCAGGCGGTGCGCGACCACCTGCAGCACCTGGCCGAGCGCACGGGCGTGGCCAAGCCACTGCAGCGCCGTGGCGGCGGGCGCACCTTTGCCCAGGCCAAGGCCGCAGCCAGCCCGCGCGAGCGCAAGGTATGGGCGCTGTGGCACCAGCTGCACCGCGACGGCCTGGTGCACGACACCAGCGCAGCCGCGCTCAATGCCTGGGTGCAGCGCACGGTGCACGTGAGTGCGCTGGCATTCGCCACCGCCCCGCAGCTGGACACGCTGATCGAGGCGCTCAAGGCATGGCAACAGCGCAGAGAAGAGAGATAGCCGATGCCACCTGCAAAACGAATGACCGCCGGAGAAGCTGCTGTGTTGGATGCCCAGTTGCCTGCCGGGCTCACAGAAGAAATGAAAGACGTGGCCTTCTGCCTCTTCGAGGCCATGGCCTTGATGGATGAGCGGCTCGGCCAGGACCGACCTGGCCAGGGCTGGACCAACGTGCTGGAGGCCATGGCGAACGTGGCCGTGCGGCAGCTGCAGCACCTCGCGGACAAGAAAGGCGGCAAGGCCATCTACCTGGCAAAGGGGCTGGCCGTCTATTTGTCGGCCCGAGACCTGGCGATGTGCGCGGAGTTCCGGGGCAACAACTACGACGTGCTCGCCAAGAAGTACGATCTGACGGAAATGCGTGTGCGCCAGATCGTGGGCGCGTGGCAGATGGAGCGCTTTCGCAGCCTCCAGGGCACGTTGCCTGGTATTGAGGTCTAGGCCCACCCCGCGCTGGCGTGCAATGCGCCAGTGCCGCAAATAGTAAAGCGCTTTACTTCTCCCCAAAGCGCCGCCGCCGGAATCATGGCGGCATGCCTCGCACCTCAGCTCATCCGTCTCATCTATCGGCCGTAGCGATCGCGGCCTGCGTGTTTTCTGCCGTGGCTGCGGATGCGCAGGACGCTGGCAACGGCCGGGTGCTGATGCAGGTCACCCCCGCCCAAGACTTCACCCCGGCTGATGGACGCGAGATGGATGTGCCCGCCTGGCGCATCAATGCAGCCATTGCGGCGCGGGTGATTGCCGCCCACAACGCTGCGCAACCGCCCGTCATCGACTACGAGCACCAAACCCTTCACAAGGAAGCCAATGGCCAGCCAGCACCGGCTGCGGGCTGGATTCACGGCCTGCGCTGGCTGGAGGGGAAGGGGCTGTATGCCGAGGTCGAACTGACCCAGCGCGCCCGCAGCCTGGTCGATGCCCGCGAATACCTGTACTTCTCGCCGGTCTTTGAGTACGCCAAGGCGACCGGCGATGTGGTGCGCGTCTTGATGGGCGCGCTCACCAACCACCCCGCCATCGCAGGCATGGACGCCATCAACTTGCTGGCCGCAGCCAGCGCCCGTTTCAACCCCCATCCCAACCCACCGGAGACCACAGTGACCCTGCTGGAAAAACTGCTCGCGGCCATTGGCCTGCCTGCCACCACCACCGAAGACGCGGCCATTGCGGCCTGCACCTCCATCAAGGCCCAGGCCGATGCGGCCCGCACGGCCCTGAAGCTGGACGGCACTGCCACGGCCGAGACCGTGACGGCTGCCTGCACCAGCCTGCGCACCGCAGCGGCCAATGCCGCGCCTGACCCTGCCAAGTACGTTCCGATTTCCGTGGTCGAAGAGCTCAAGACCAGCGTGACAGCGCTCACGGCCCAGAACGCAGAACGCCAGGTGGAAGACCTGATCGCTCCCGCACTCAAGGACGGCCGTCTGCTGCCAGCGCAGGAAGCATGGGCGCGCGACCTGGGCAAGACCAATGTCGCCGCGTTGAGCAGCTACCTCAAGACGGCTCAGCCCATCGCGGCGCTGGCAGGCACCCAGACCGGGGGCAAAGACCCAGCAGGCGGCGGAGATGACAAGGACAAGCACGGTCTGACCAAGGACGAGCTGGCCGTGGCCGCAGCCTGCGGCCTGACCCCCGAGGCCTATGCCAAGGGCAAGGCCTGACCCGTATCACTGAAGGAGTAACGCATGACTGCTTTGACCAAAGACCGCACCACGCCAGAGCGCGATGGCCGCCTGGTGGCTGACACGCTGGCCGTTGGCGCGCTGATCTACGCCGGTTCCATGTACATGCTGAACGCCGCTGGCGACGCGGTACCCGCTGCGCCGCAGGCTGCGGCCACCACGCTGGTTGTGCGCGCCGTGGCCCGCCGCCGTGCCAGCCAGGCACAGGGCGACACGCGCACCGATGGAGCGCTCGGCGTGTTTTGCTTTGAAAACGCCACGGCCGCAGATGCATTGGAGCGCACCGACATTGGCACGAGCTGCTATGCGCTGGACGACTGCACCGTGGCCAAGGGCCACGACACCAACAAGCGCCCCAAGGCGGGCACGGTGGTGGATGTAGACGATCGCGGCGTGTGGGTGCGCGTGGGCTGATTTTTTACAAAGGACTTTTCTGCCATGCATATCAACAACACCAACCTCAAAGCGCTGTTCGTTGCCTTCAATGCCGCCTTCAAGGAGGGCTTGGGCCAAGCGCAAAGCCAATACACGCAGATCGCCACCACGGTGCCCAGCACCACTGGTGCCGAAGAATACGCCTGGCTGGGCCAGCTGCCGGGCCTGCGCGAGTGGCTGGGCGATCGCGTGATTCATGCCATCGGCAATCACGGCTACACGATCAAGAACAAGCCGTTCGAGCTCACGGTGGGTGTGCCTCGCACGGCCATCGAAGATGATCAGTACGGCGTCTACACGCCTCTGATGACTGAGATGGGCCGCGCAGTGGATGCGCATCCTGACCAGCTCGTGTTCAAGCTGCTCAAGGATGGCCGCACGGCGCTGTGCTACGACGAACAGCCCTTTTTCAGCACGCAGCACAAGGTGCTCAACGAGAAGGGCAAAGAGGTCAACGTCTCCAACCTGTCGGACGATGGCGGCAGCGGTGCCAGCTGGTATCTGCTGGACACGCGCCGCGCACTCAAGCCGCTGATCTATCAGAGCCGCAAGGAGCCCAACTTCGTTGCGCTGGTGAACGAGACCGACGAAAACGTCTTCAACCGCGCACAGTACGTGTACGGCGTGGATGCACGTCGCAACGCGGGCTTTGGCTTCTGGCAGCTGGCGCACGCCAGCAACAAGGCCCTTACGGCGGCGAACCTCAAGGCTGCAATCACGGCCATGGAAACGCAGACGGGCGACCACGGCCGTCCGCTGGGGATATCGCCCAACCTGCTGGTGGTGCCCAAGGTGCTGCGCTTTGACGCCAAGAAGCTGCTCGAAAACGAGCTGGTGCCCAACGAAGCGGGTACGGCGACCGAAAGCAACGCGGTCAAGGGCGCAACCGATCTGTTGGTCGGCGACTGGCTGTAAGCGGGTACCTCGCTCATGCCCTACATCACGCACGCAGACCTGGCCGACAGCCCTGGCGCGCTGGAGCTGTCGCAGGTCGCCAGCGATGAACACCGCCCGCCCGTGCGCGCCGAGCTGCTCGACGTCGTGCTGCGTGGCGGAGACCTCGCCGACTGGCCCGCTGAGGACGTGGAGGCCGCGCAGCGCGCTGTCGGCCGCATCGACTCGGCCGTGCGTGATGCCGGTTCCATGATTGACGGCTACCTGGCCAAGCGGGGCTACGTGCTGCCGCTGGACCCGGTGCACCCCCTTGTCGCAGCCTGGTGCCGCGCGATCGCGCGCTACATGCTCCACAAGAACCGCACCACGCTGGAAGCCAAAGACCCCATCGCCCGCGGCTACATCGATGCGCAGCGCCTGCTGCAGCAAACGGCGGACGGCAAGTTCAGCCTGGGCGCCCAGGACGTGGTGGCCATCGACCAGACGGACGCACGCTTCCTGCATGCGCCCAAAGTCTTCGGCCGTGATGAGCTGCGGGGGTTCCGGTGAACTTCGAGCCATTCGACACCAGCGTCATCGTGCGGCGCCTGCAAAAGGAGGCGCGCAGCCTGCATTTCATTGGCAGCGCGGCCGACTACGCGGCGGTCCAGGAGCTGCGTGGCTTTCGCACGCCGAGCGCCTATGTCGTTTTTGCCGACGAGGAAAACACGGGCAAGGTACCCACCACGTTCTGCACCACGCAACTGGAAACTGCCGTGCAGTTCGGTGTGGTACTGGCGCTGCGCAACTACCAGGAGCAGCAAGGCGGTCAGATGGGCGACGAAGTGCGCAAGCTGATCGGCGAGGTGCGTGCGGCCCTCATCGGGTTCCAACCCACGGGACGCGGCGCCAATGTGGTGACGTGGCAATCCGGCGCGGTGCTGGACTACGACGCCTCGGTGTTGCTGTTCGCGGACCGCTATAGGGTGCCGCACACGCTGCATCGGGGCGCGCAGGGCGCGAAGGTGTGCTGAGCCATGCGCAAAGCCTGCTCCATTCCCTTTAAGCGCGGTGGCGACTTCGAGCTCAACTGCACGCTGCAGCACAGCGGCATGGTCGTGCCCATCACGGGCTGGACTGTGGATTGCTGGCTGCGCGCCAAGGACGGGCGCCTGGTGCAGCGCTTGGCGTTTGACCTGGTCAACGCTGACGCTGGCCGGTACCGCCTGACGGCAGCTCCCGCGCAAACGGTGACCTGGCCGATAGGCGAGCTCGAAGGCGATATCCGGTACATCGACGACTCGGGCCGCGTCATGCACACGGCCACGTTCACCGTGGATGTTCTGCCACCCATCACAACTCCCCCCCTCACACCATGAGCACCACTGAAATCGAACCTGTGCCAGGGCTTGCAACCGTGATCGTGCACCCAGGCGGCGTGGCGCACGTCACCGTCGTCAACCCTTGTTCCAGCGCGCCTGGCAATGGCGCCGCGATCAGCACGGACCCCGACAACCGCGCAACGCTGGGCACCGATGGCGGTGTGTATGTGCGCGATGACCTGACCCCCGACCCCCTCGCTTACTACATCTTGGCGAAAGCCTGACCTTGAAAGGAAGAAGACCATGACTCTCGAACAACGCCTCATCCTGCTGGCCCAAGCCATCGGCGCGGACATCAAGGCCCTGAACATCTCCCAGGGCGCGCTGACCGACCTGGACACGACTGCAAAGGCCAGCCTGGTCGCGGCCGTGAACGAGCTCAAGGGCATCGTCGATGGCCTGGGCGGCGGCGGCGCCGTGATCAACGACGCGGCGGGCGATGGCGACACCACGGTGACGTGGTCGGCCGACAAGATTTTCGACACGATCGCTGCCGCCAGTGCCGCTCTCAAGAACGAGCTGACCAACGGTGTCAGCACAGCGCTGGACACCCTCAAGGAGCTGGCGGATGCCCTGGGCAATGACCCGAGCTTTGCGGCCACCATTGCCAGCGAGATCGCCAACCGCGTGCGCTACGACGCCGCCCAGGCACTGAGCGCACCGCAACAAGCGCAAGCCCGCACCAACATCGGCGCCCAGGCCGCTGCGGACGTGGGCAACACCGACCATGACTTTGTGGCGGACTACAACACCGCCAAGGCCTAAGCCATGACGCTCGAGCAGCGCATTGCTGACCTGGCTCAGGCCATGGGAGAAGACGTGAAAACTCTGACCGCAGCCATCGCCGCCGCAGGCGGCGCACCGCGAACCTGGGCCAGCGGCCTGTCCATCAATCAGGGCGAACTGGTGCTGAGCCCTACCGACTGGGAGCTCTATCGACGTGTCGCGCCGACCGGCTCTGGCGCGGTTGACCCGGCCGACGACACCGGCGCCTACCGTGCCGTGAGCTTTGACCGGGTGACGTCGATTGCGACGCCAAACGTGCTCAGCAACGGCGTGGCCACGTCGGCTGACTTTGCGAACGGAGCGACCAAGGTTCTGCCAGGCGTAAGAGCGGTCGGTACCCGCACCAAGATCCTGGCCCTGGCAGGCCGTGGCTCGCTCACGTACCTGGGGTGGCAAAAGGCCAACTCCGGTGGCGGCCGGTTTGAACTGATCGTGGACGGCCTGGCGGTGTTTGACGCCTCCATCCAGACAGTAGCGAACGACACGACGGTTCTCGTCGGCGCCCCAGGGCTTGGCGTGATTGCGGGGCCAGCGTACCGGCCTGCTTACTACGCGATCCAGCGGCCTGGCGTTGAGTTCCGGCGGTCGATTGACGTGTGGTTTACCCCTGCAGTGGCCAGTACCAATGCGCAGTCCACCCTGGGATACATCACCCGGCTGACGGGCTGACGCGAAGCAAATTTCAACCAGGCACTTCAACTTAGAGGAGCAACCATGTCCAAAGCAGAGCCCAAGATCGTCCCAATCCACCTGGTCAAGCCGCACCGCCACGCTGGACGCGACTACAAGGCGGGCACGCCGGAAAAGCCTACCGTCCTGAAACTGCGCGAGGACAAGGCCGAATGGCTGGTGGCCGAAGGCACGGCCGAATGGCCGCCCGCAGACAACGCCCCTGCGGCCAAGACCACGGCGCCTGCGGCATCTGCCGCCACCACGAAAACCAAGGAATAAAGCACCATGTCTAAATCCACCAGCATGATCTGGAACGGGCAAGGCCCCGTGATGATCGGGACCTATGACCCCGTCAAGGGCCGCCCTGAAATGGGCTTTCTCACCAACCTGTACAGCGTGGGCTGCGGCAACCGCACGCTCACGGCCACGCCATCGCGCGAGACCACCACCATCAACGAGAGCTGCTCGGGCCAGCGCCTGGCGCTCAAGGAGCTGGAGACCAGCAAGGCGCTGGCCGTTTCGTTGAGCATGGTGCAGTTCGACGGCCGCACCCTTGCGGGGGCCTTCTTTGGCGCTGCGGTGGAGAAGCCCACGGGCACCGTGACCGAGGAAGTTCTGACCGAACTGGAGCCGGGCGACTACTTCTTCTTGAAGAACCCGCGCAGCTCCAGCGTGGTGATCGAGGACAGCACTGCGGTGACGCCGCTGGTGTATGTGGAGGGCACGCACTACGAGGTGAGTGACGCGGACCACAGCCGCTACCGCCTGCTGGCGCACCCCGTCGCACACGTGGAGCCGCTGAAGGTGGACTACAGCTATGCGGGGTACGTAAACATCGCCGCCTTCAGCAAGACCAACGTGGAGCGCGGGATCATCTTCAGCGGCGTGAATGGCGATGGCCAGAAGGGCCGCCTGATCATCCCGCGCATCAGCCTGGCGATGAGCGGCGACTTTGGCTGGATTGCCGACGAAGCCAGCGAGCTGACGCTGGGCGGCCAGGCGCTGTATGTGCCCGAGCTGCAGAACGACCCGACGTTCGGCCCGTTCGCGCGCATCGACCTGATGCCCGATCTGCCCGTCTGACGGGCGAAGGCCGGAAAACAAAAACCGCGCCGGGCGTACTGCCTGGGCGCGGTTTTTATTGGTGGATGGGGCGGCTAGTTGCTGTAGTCGTGGCTGGCGAACAGCAGGTGCCAGCCGATGTATGCAATGGGGGTGGCGGCAAACAGCACGCCGGTCACCATGGCGAGCCCCACCAGACCTTCCAGCAGAAACGTGAAGGTGGC
>DAIQRN010000244.1:0-4724 GCA_036786185.1 Acidovorax sp.
GCATGTGATCTACGGCGCGGCCTACGACGACAGCCTGGGCGACGAGATCCGCGTGACCGTGGTGGCCACCGGCCTGTCGCGCCCCAACGCGCGCCGCCAGCCCATGCAGGTGGTGCAGGGCAACCTGCGCACCGGCACCGACAACGTGGCCTACCAGATGCCCATCGCGGGTGTGGGCGGGCAGGGGGGGCACGCAGCGGGCGCGCAGACTGACTACAACGGCATGTCCGTGCCCAGCGTGTGGCGCACCAACCGTACGCAGGCCACTGCGCGGGTGGATGCCTTGAGCTCGGGCGGCATGGATGAGCTGGAGATTCCAGCGTTTCTGCGCAAGCAGGCGGACTGAGGTTTGCTATGTATTTAGGAGCTTGCTGCGCTTTCCTCTATTGAGTTTTGATGTGAATATCATCTGAATCCCAATACCATCAAACGCTAGCAGCTCCTGAATCAGGAGCAATGTCCCATAAAAAAGCCCCGGCCAACAGGCCGGGGCTTTTGCATTGGTGTGGTCAGAAACTTTCCCAATCACCCATGTCGTCCGCAGCGGGCTTGGCGGCGGCGGGTGCCTTGGGCGGCAGCGCGGGGGCCTTGGACTTGGGCACGGCGGCCGGGCGCAGGGCGGCGTGTGCGGGCGCGCGGGGCGCCAGCGCGGCGTGTGTTCCACGGGGCGCCGCGTGGGCCGTGCTGCCGCTCACGCGGAACAGGGCCACCACCTCGGTCAGCCGCAGGGCCTGCTCGCGCAGGCTGTCGGCGGCGGCGGTGGACTCTTCGACCAGGGCCGAGTTCTGCTGCGTCATCTGGTCAAGCTGGTGCACAGCGGTGCTGACCTGGGCAATGCCCTGGCTTTGCTCGTGCGTGGCGGCGCGGACTTCGTCAATGATGTCGGACACGCGCTGCACGCTGCCCACGATCTCGGTCATGGTGGTGCCCGCGCTGTCCACCAGCGCCGTGCCGGAGCGCACCTTGTCCACCGAGTCGTTGATCAGCACCTTGATCTCCTTGGCCGCCTGCGCGCTGCGCTGCGCCAGGGTGCGCACCTCGCCGGCCACCACGGCAAAGCCGCGGCCCTGCTCGCCCGCGCGGGCGGCCTCCACGGCGGCGTTGAGCGCCAGGATGTTGGTCTGAAAGGCGATGCCGTCAATGACGCCAATGATGTCGCTGATCTTGCCGCTGCTGGCGTGGATGTCTTCCATGGTGCTGACCACCTGTGCCACCACCTCGCCGCCGCGCGCGGCCACCTGCGCGGCCGACGCGGCCAGCTGGTTGGCGGTCTGCGTGGCGTCCGAGGTCTGCTGCACCGTGCTGGAGATCTCGTTCATGCTGCTGGACGTGGCCTGCAGGTTGCCCGCCGTGTCCTCGGTGCGGTGGGCCAGGTCGTTGTTGCCTTGGGCGATCTCGCTGGCGGCCGTGGCAATGCTGTCGGAGGCGCTGCGCACCTCGATGACCATCTTGCGCAGAGAGGCCACCATGTGCGACAGGCCGTCAATGACCGAACCGGCGGGCGCGGCCGGAATGCTCACCTCCAGATTGCCCTGGGCCACCTCGGACATGACCTCGATGGCCTGCACGGGTTCGCCGCCGATCTGCCGCACCACGGAGCGGAACACGGCAAAGCCCACCCCGGCCACGAGCAGCGTGACGAGGGCCACGATGAGCACGTCCTTGAACAGCGCCCTGCGCACGGCGGCGTCGATGTCGTCGGTGTACAGGCCCGAGCCCACCATCCAGTTCCAGCCGTCGATGCGAATGGCGTACTGCAGCTTGGGCACCAGGCCTTCGGAGCCGGGGCGCATGAACATGGCGGCGACAAAGGCCTTGCCGTCCTTGCTTTGGCGCAGAGCGTCCGAGATCTGCTTGAGCAGGTCGTTGCCCGTGCCATCCTTGAGCTGGCCGGCCATGTCCTTGCCCTCCCATTCGGGCTTGATGGGGTGCATCACCCCCACGCTGTCCAGCGTCCAGATGTAGAAGTACTCGGTCTTGCCGTCCGCGCCGCCAAAGCGCGACATGCGCAGGGCTTCCTTGGCGGCCTTCTGGGCATCCTGCACCGGCAGGGTGCCTGCGTCGGCGGCGGACTTGTAGGCCATCACGATGCTGTGCGCCGTCTGCACGGCGGTGGTCAGAGTTTCCTGGCGGGCCTCGACAATGAGCTGGCGCTCCTGCAGCAGCGACATGGTGGCCATGGCCACCAGTGCCAGCAGGGCCGCGCCGAGCATTGCAAGAATCTTCGCTCTGAAGCTGAGTTTGTTCATTCCATTCACTTTCTGAGAAACCGCGACCCCCGGTGTGAGTCACTGGTTTTGTGTACATTTAATTACATAATTATCGTCCATGCTGAATTTTTGTGCAGTCACGGTGGTTTGGCCGTCCCCCGCCATGGGACGATGATCACAGGGGTATCGCCACCTGCCCGTGGGAGCACGGGTGGGTGCACCTAAAATCGAAGAATGCTCCAGCAACGCACCTTGAAGACGATCACCCGCGCCGTGGGCGTGGGGCTGCACAGCGGCCAGCGGGTCGAGCTGACCCTGCGGCCCGCGCAGCCGGACACGGGCATCGTGTTCCGCCGCGTGGATCTGCCCCAGCCCGTGGACATCCCGATCCGCGCCGAGTCCGTGACCGACACCCGGCTGGCGTCCACCATTGGCGTGGGCAGCGCCAAGGTGCACACGGTGGAGCATCTGATGTCGGCCTGCGCGGGGCTGGGCATCGACAACCTGTATGTGGACATCACGGCCGAGGAAGTGCCCATCCTTGACGGGTCTTCGGCCTCCTTCGTCTTTCTGCTGCAAAGCGCGGGCGTGGAGCTGCAAAACGCACCCAAGCGCTTCATCCGGGTAACCCGCCCCGTTGAAGTGCGTGAGGGTGAAGGCGCCAACGCCAAGTGGGCGCGCCTGGCGCCCTACCACGGCTACAAGCTCAGCTTCGAGATCGACTTTGACCACCCGGCCGTGGACTCCACCGGCCAGCGCGTGGAGTTTGACCTGGGTAGCGGCAACTACAGCCGCGACATCGCCCGCGCCCGCACTTTCGGCTTCACGCGCGACGTGGAAATGATGCGTTCCAACGGCCTGGCGCTGGGTGGCGGGCTGGACAATGCCATCGTCATGGACGACTACAAGGTACTCAACAGCGACGGCCTGCGCTACGACGACGAGTTCGTCAAACACAAGATCCTGGATGCCATGGGCGACCTGTACATCATCGGCAAGCCCCTGCTGGCCGCGTACAGCGCGTTCCGCTCGGGCCATGCGATGAACAACCAGCTGCTGCGCGCACTGCTAGCCCAGCGCGATGCCTGGGAGGTTGTGACCTTCGAGGACGAGCGCCAGGCGCCCGGCGGTTTTGCGCAACCCGCAAGGGCCTGGTGATGCTGATCTTCCGCTGGCTGGCCCTGGTGCTGCTGCTTGCAGCCGCCGTGTCGTTTGCGTTCTATGCGGGCACCGGGCAGGCGCGCTACAAGCGCCTGGGGCTCATCATCCTCAAGTGGACGGTGATTGCCGCCGCCTTCTTCTTTGCCGTGATCTTCATCGGGCGCCTGGCCTGACGGGTGCCAAGGCGCCGCCGTTATACTCGCGCCTGCTCCGGGGTGCACGTAGAAATGATTTTCTGGGCGTGCTGAGATGGCGGACCCAACCGCCAGAACCGCGAACTTGATCTGGTTAGTACCAGCGTAAGAAGAGCTGCAATGGAACGGGTGCGTGCGTTTGCGCGTGCGCCCCTTTCCGTCGATTGCGGAGCATTCCTTCCCTTCACGACAGGAGTGCCCGCCATGAATGCCCCCGACAAGTTCGCCCACCTGCTTGCGCTGACGCGCGAGCCCTTTCCCGCATCCACCAAGAGCCACATCATCGGCAGCCGCCCCGATGTGCGCGTGCCCGTGCGCGATATCCAGCTCACCAACGGCGAGGTCGTGAGCGTGTACGACACCTCCGGCCCCTACACCGACCCGGCCGCCGTGATCGACGTGCGCAAGGGTCTGACCAGCGTGCGGGGCGAATGGATCGCCGCGCGCGGCGACACCGAAAGCTATGAAGGCCGCGTGCGCAAAGCCCTGGACGACGGCCAGAAGGCCGAGGACGGTGACCGCCTGGCGCAACTGCGCGCCGAGGCAGCCTCCCTGCAGCGCCAGCCGCTGCGCGCCAAGGCGGGTGGCAACGTCACGCAGATGCACTACGCCAAGAAGGGCATCGTCACGCCCGAGATGGAGTACGTGGCCATCCGCGAAAACGGCAAACGTGAGTGGATGGCGCAATACCAGCAAGACGCGGCGCGCGAGCAGCGCCTGGCGGGCAACCCCATGGGCGCGAGCATCCCGCGCATCATCACGCCCGAGTTCGTGCGCGACGAAGTGGCCCGCGGCCGCGCCATCATCCCCGCCAACATCAACCACCCCGAGGTGGAGCCGATGGCGATCGGGCGCAACTTCAAGGTCAAGATCAACGCCAACATCGGCAACTCGGCCGTCACCTCCAGCATCGAGGAAGAGGTCGAAAAACTGGTCTGGGCCATCCGCTGGGGTGCGGACAACGTGATGGACCTCTCGACCGGCAAGGCCATCCACACCACGCGCGACTGGATCGTGCGCAACTCGCCCGTGCCAATTGGTACCGTGCCCATCTACCAGGCGCTGGAAAAGGTGGGCGGCGTGGCCGAAGACCTGACCTGGGAGATCTTCCGCGACACGCTGATCGAGCAGGCCGAGCAGGGCGTGGACTACTTCACCA
>DAIQRN010000245.1:0-4712 GCA_036786185.1 Acidovorax sp.
TGGGGTCCTTGAGCGCCTTGAGCTGGTCGGTGAACTTGACGTTGCTGGGCACCAGGTGGGCCGGGTCGCTGTAGCTGAACAGCCAGAACAGCACCAGCGTGCCGAGCATGATGGCCGCATACACCTGCGGCACCATGGTCCAGCCAAAGGCCACCAGCAACACCGGCGCCACGAACTTGTTCACGGCAGCGCCCGAGTTGCCCGCGCCGTACACGCCCATGGCCGTGCCCTGGCGGTGCTTGGGGAACCAGCGCGCCACATAGGGCGTGCCCACCGAAAACGAGCCGCCTGCCAGACCCACAAACAGGCCGATGGTGAGGAAGTGCCAGTATTCAGTGGCGTAGCCCATGAGCCAGATGGCGGGCACGGTGGTGGCCATCACGGCGGCCATCACGATGCGACCACCAAACCTGTCGGTCCAGATACCCAGCGGCACCCGCACCAGCGAGCCGGTGAGCACCGGCATGGACATGAGCAACCCGAACTGCGTGGAGTTCAGGTTGAGCATTTTCTTGATGGGGATGCCGATGACGCCGAACATCATCCAGACCATGAAGCAGACCGTGAAGGCAAAGGTACTGACGATCAGAACCGACCAGGCCTGGCGGGTGCGCTGCGGGCTGTCGCCGGGGGGCAGGGTGGTAGGAGCCATTGCGCGATTCCTCTCTTTTTGTATGAGGGGAATGGTAGCGCCAACGGCCTGTCTTGCACATCCTTCGCTAGAGGGTGCGCGGCGCCGCAAAGGGAGTAGTCACCTGAGGTGGCACCATCGTTCGAAAGAGCTATGGGCCTTGCGGCAGAAGGTAGGTGCTCAAGCCAGGCGCTACTGATTCAATAGCTACCCGCGCACGCCCCTCCATATTTTTTGATGATTTTCACCGCAAAAACACCATCCACACAGCGCAAGCAGCTCCTATTTTTGGAGCAAAAATCATCGCGACCCCTGCGCCCACCGAGCGCAAACGAGCCCCTGCGGTGGGAGCGTTACGTTACTCCACGCGCTGGCGGTCCGAGGCATAGACCGCCGCCTGCACGCGTGAGCTCAGGCCCAGCTTGCGCAGGATGTGCTGCACATGGATCTTGACCGTGGTCTCGGCAATGTCGAGCGCGCGCGCGATTTCCTTGTTGCTGGCGCCGCGTGCGATTTCACGCAGCACATCCTCCTCGCGGGGGGACAACGGCGTGCAGCCATGGACCACCGCCGCAGGGTCGGCCTGCGGTGGCGGCGCCACCTCCTCGGGCGCGCCCTGGGCCTGGAAGGCGGCAACGAGCTTTCCCATCAGCTCGGGGCTCACCACCGGCTCGCCGAGTGCCGCGCGGCGGATGGCCTGGGCCAGCAGATCACCGTCGATGGACTTGAGCAGGTAGCCCTGTGCGCCGTTGCGCAGCGCGGTGGCCAGGTCCTGCGCGTCCTCGCTCACGGTCAGCATCAGCACGCGCGCTGCGGGTGCCACCTCGCGCAGGCCGGGAATGGCATCCACCCCCTTCACGCCGGGCAGGTGGTTGTCGAGCAGGATGACTTGCGGCTGCAGGCGCTGCGCCAGGCGCTGGGCCTCGGCCGCATCACCCGCTTCGCCCACCACCTGCAGCCCGTCGTCCTGCGCCAGCAGCGCAATCAGCCCCCGCCGCAACAGCGTGTGGTCGTCCACCACCAGCAGCGTGATCGGCGCTGCCGAGGGTTGCGGCGCCATGGGCATGGTTGTCTTCATGAGGTATGTTCTTCCTGCAAGGCTATGGCGGGCACCTGTGCGGGCGCGGGGGAAACGGTGGGCAGCTCGATGCACACGCGCGTGCCCTGCCCGGGTGCCGACTCCACCTGCACCACCGCGCCAATGCGCTGGGCCCGCTCACGCATGATGCCCAGGCCCACATGCAGGGAGTCGGGGGGCACGCTGACGACCTCAAAGCCCACGCCGTTGTCCTGCACTTCAAAACGCCAGCGCGGATGGCGGTGCACCACCAGATCCACGCGCGTGGCCTGCGCGTGCTTGCGCACGTTCGACAGCGCCTCCTGCACCACGTGCAGCACCTGGATCTGCAGGTCGGACGGCAGCGGCAGGCCGTGGCCCACCATGCCCAGCGTGGTGGCGATGCCGGTCTGGTGCTCGAACTTGGACAGCGTGGCGCGCAGGGCGGACTCGATGTCTTCCTCGCTGGTGCGCGTGCGAAAGTGCACGAGCAGCTCGCGCACATCGGCATAGCATTCGCGCACACCCACATCCAGCTCGCCCATGCTGCGATCGCGCTTGGCCACATCGCCACGGGCCACTGCGTCGCGCAGCAGCTGGGTTTGTATCTTCAGAAAGGCCAGCGACTGGGCGATGGAGTCATGCAGCTCGCGTGCCAGCATGCTGCGCTCTTCGGACACGGCCGCCTCGCGCTCCAGCGCGGTGGCGCGCAGCCCTTCCATGGCGCTGGCCAGGTGGCGGGTCATGGCTTCGAGCAGGTCGCGCAGCTCGTCGGTCAGCTCGACCGGCGAGCGAAAGAACAGGTCCACCTCGCCCAGCACACGCTGCTGCATCTGCACGGGAATGGTCACCATGGTCTGGAAGCCCGCCTCGCGGCAATGCGGCAATGCCACCGGGGTCGATGGGGTGATGGGGATGACACGCGTGCGCGCCTGGGCCTGCGGTTGGCCGCACAGGCAGGCGCCAGCGTGCAGGCAGTGCTCGCCGTCGGCCATGCTGCGCGGCAGGCCGTCGCCCGCCAGCAGCACGTAGCGCTCGTTGGCTTCGTTGGACCAGCGCACGGCCGCCGCGTCGGCCCCGGCCACGCGGCGGATCTGCTGCACGAACCCCTGGGCCAGCAGCTCCAGGCTGCTCGCGCTCGAGGCGAGCGCACTCACCTCATACAGCGCGGCCAGGCGCTGGTTTCTGACCTCGACATTGGCGGTTTTTTCGCGCACCTTGTGCTCCAGCTCGTCGTGCGAGGCCTGCAGCGCATGCGCCATGAGGTTGAACCCCGCCGCCAGCTGGCCGAACTCGTCGTCCGACTCCACGGGCACGCGCGTGCCCAGCTCGCCCTGGCGCAGTCGCGCCTGAGCCTGCTGCAGACGGGAGACCGGGCTAATCACCAGCAGGTAGCTCACGGCCATGAAGGTCACGGCAGCCGCCACGGCCAACGCCATCATGAACAGCTGGAACAGGTGCAGCGCAGCCGTCCAGCCAGCGATCTGAATCTCGATGGCCTCCACGAAGCCATCCACCTGCTGCACGAAGGCGTCGGCCTGCGCCAGCATCTTGGTGGCGTCGGACGGCTGGGCGCTGGCCCAGTCGGCGCGCGCCACGGCCCACTGGGCACGGATGCTGGCGAACCGGGCGCGCGTCTCATCGCTCCACGGCACGAACAGGGGCCGCGAGGGGTCACCCGCGTGCAGCAGATCCAGGCTGGCGTCGAACTGGCGCGCGCGCTCGTGCACGGCGTCAGGGGGCTCGGACTGCAGCACCAGCACCATGCGCAGCATGTTCATGCGCAGGCGGCCCGCCTCGTTGACGGCGGCGGCGCCGCCTTCAAGCTTCCAGGTCACCCACAGCGTGAGGCCGATGGATGCCAGGGCCACCAACAAGAAGCCCACCCCCATGGCCAGGAGCTTGGTGGTCAGGGTCGGCGGGGCTCGCATGGGCGCAGTGTAGGCAGCCCCAGCGCCCCAAAACTTGACCCAGGTCAAGTTCGGGGCGCGTAGCATGGCGCCATGCACCGAGCACGCCGCCCCTTTTCTGCCCCGCAATGCCCTGGACTGTGGACTGCGCCCCGCTGGGGCCTGCTGGCCTGCGCGATGGCGCTGTCGGGCTGCGCAAGCCTGACGCCAGCGTCGGCCTGGACCGAGCGCCTGCCCTCCCTGCTGCCCGCCGACGCGCTGCTGCTGGGCGAGCAGCATGACGCGCCCGACCACCAGCGTCTGCAGCGCGAAACCGTGCAGTGGCTGGCCGCGCGCGGGCAGCTGGCCGCCGTGGTCCTGGAGATGGCCGAGCGCGGCTATGGCACGGGCGGCCTGCCGCGCGACGCCGCCGAAGCCCAGGTGCAAGCCGCCCTGCAGTGGAACGATGCCGCCTGGCCCTGGAAGGCCTATGGCCCCGTGGTGATGGCGGCCGTGGCCGCAGGCGTGCCGGTTCTGGGTGGCAACTTGCCGCGCAGCGACATGCGCGCTGCCATGGGCGAGACCGCCTGGGACCAGCACCTGCCGCCCCCGGCGCTGCAGCGGCAGTACGACGCGCTGCGCGAAGGCCACTGCGGCCTGTTGCCCGACGCCCAGATCGCGCCCATGGCCCGCGTGCAGATTGCGCGCGACGCCAGCCTGGCACGCACCGCGCAGGCAGCGGCCCAAAGCGGCCAGACAGTGCTGCTCATCGCCGGTGGCGGCCATGTGCTGCGCAGCCTGGGCGTACCCACGCACTGGCCGGATTATTTCAAGTCAAAAGTGGCTATAGCGCAATCTGGACAAGCGCCAACAGCTATCAAAACAGAAGCTGACGTGGTCATTGCAACCCCCGCCCTGCCACTCCGGGACCACTGCGCTCCATTGCGTCAGCAGTGGGGGCCGCAGCGTTCAGCCACGCCCCGCTAACAGCGCCGCAAACGCATCGGCGGGCAGTGGCCGACTGCACAGGTAGCCCTGGAAGGTATTGCAGCCGAGCTGGCGCAGAAAATCCAACTGCTGCGGGGTCTCCACACCTTCCGCCAGTACCGACATCCCCAGGCTGTGCCCCATGCCA
>DAIQRN010000246.1:0-4701 GCA_036786185.1 Acidovorax sp.
GGGCGAGTTTTTGCAGGTGCACGAATACACCCATGTGCTGCGCTGGGCCGAGCAGATTGCCCGGCGCCCGGCGGTGCAGCGCGGCCGCAAGGTGAACCGCGTGGTGGGCGACCCGGCCAGCCAGCTGCACGAGCGCCACGACGCCAGCGACTTCGACACCCGCACGCAAGACAAGCTGGCGGCGTCTGCCTGATCGGTCGTGCACCGCGCCCGCCCCGCGCGCGAGCGAGGCGGGCAGGGTTCTGGTGGTTTTTAAGGGTTTTTGGGCTCTGGCGCTTATGCGATAAGCGCTGACAGCTATCAAAAGATGAGCTATTGCCCGCCTGCAGCGCCCAGCGGGTTGCGGAGCATCCTGCGCGAAGGCCGTCTAGACTGTGGGTTCCACCTTTTTTGAACTTTGTTTGGAGAACCCCATGCTCACTGAAGACCTCCATTCCGACGCCCACGCCTTGCTGCCCGGGCGCAGCACCGATGCGGGCGCCACCCGCCGCACCGCGCTGCAGGCCGCGGTGGGCCTGGGCTATGCGGCGGCCGCTGCGCCCATCATGGCGCAGACGGCTGTCAAGACGCCGGCTGACGGCCTGACGGCGGGGGAGGTGAGCTTTACGGTCAATGGCTTCAAGGTGCCAGCCTACCGCGCCGCGCCTGCGGGCAAGACCGGCCTGCCCGTGGTGCTGGTGATCCAGGAGATCTTTGGCGTGCACGAGTACATCGCCGACACCTGCCGCCGCTTTGCCAAGGCGGGCTACCTGGCCATTGCGCCCGAGCTGTATGCGCGCCAGGGCGACCCGGCCATGTACGGTGAAATGGCCAAGCTCATGGCCGAGGTGGTCTCCAAGGTGCCCGATGCCCAGGTGATGGCCGACCTGGATGGCGCTGTGCAATGGGCCGCCGCCAACGGTGGCGATGCGGCGCGCGTGGGGATCACCGGCTTTTGCTGGGGCGGACGCATCACCTGGCTGTACGCCGCGCACGGCCCTGTCAAAGCGGGCGTGGCCTGGTACGGCCGCCTGGTGGGGCAGGCCAGCGAGACCACGCCCAAGCACCCCATCGACGTCGCCCCCATCCTCAAAGCGCCGGTGCTGGGCCTGTATGGTGAAAAAGATGGCGGCATCCCCCTTGACACGGTTGATAAGATGAAATCTGCCCTGGCCGGTGGTTCGCCACAGGCCAAGGCGTCGGAATTTGTGGTGTACCCCGATGCGCCCCACGCCTTTCATGCCGACTACCGTGCCAGCTACCGCAAGGAAGCGGCCGAAGACGGCTGGAAACGGGCCCTGGCCTGGTTCAAGGCCCACGGCGTGGTGTAGTCGGACGCACACCGCCCACCCGCAGCCGCCCCACCCGGGGCGGCTTTTTTTGACCCTGGTGGCAGGGCACAATATTTGAATAAAATTGGCCTTTAAGGCTTATCAATAAAGCGCAAGAAGCTATGACTTTAATAGCAATTACCCTGGCCACCCTGGCCGCAGGCATTGGCAGCGTGTGGCTGGCCGCACTGCTTATGCGCCTGGGCCTGGGCGACCGCCGCGACAGCGTAGGCCCCCAGCACCTGCTCAGCCTGGCGGCGGGCGCCCTGCTGGCCACGGCTTTCATGCACCTGCTGCCCGAGGCCTTCGAGGGCCCGGCGAGCGCGCACGACCTGTTTGCCACGCTGCTGGTGGGCCTGGTGTTCTTCTTTTTGCTGGACAAGGCCGAACTGTGGCACCACGGGCATGAGCACAGCCATGCCGGGCACGGCCATGAACACGGCCACGGCCATGACCACAGCCACCACGGCCATGACCACCATGCCCCGCGCTCCGGCGGCTGGGCCGTGCTCACGGGTGACAGCGTGCACTGCTTTGGCGATGGCATCCTGATCGCCTCGGCCTTCATCGCCGACCTGCGGCTGGGTGTGATCGCCGCCGTGTCGGTGCTGGCGCACGAGGTGCCGCACCACATGGGCGACCTGGTGGTGCTGCGCCAGACCAGCCCCAACCGCCGCATGGCGCTGGTCAAGGTGTCGCTGGCGGGCGCCGTGACGGCGCTGGGCGGCGCGGCGGGCTATTTTCTGGTGGGGCAGCTGCACGACTGGCTGCCGTACTTTCTGGCCGTGGCGTCCAGCAGCTTCATCTATGTGGCGCTGGCCGACCTGATCCCCCAGCTGCAAAAGCGCCTGGGCGCGCGCGAGACCGTGCTGCAGATCGCCTGGCTGGCCGCGGGCATCGCCATCGTCATGCTGGTGAGCAGCGCCGCACACGGCGGGCATTGAGGTTTGCTCTTGATTTAATAGCTGCTTGCGCTTGATGGATAAGCGCCAGGAGCCTGAAAGACCAAAAAAATCAGCGCGCCAGCTCTTCGCGCACGGCGGCCACCTGCCGCCGCGACACCGCCAGCAGTTCGGTCGAGCCTTGCAGCCGCACGGCCCAGCCTTCGCCCTCCTCGGGGTCGTAGTGCTTTTCCAGCGCGCGCACGGCGCGGCGGGCCACCAGGGCGTTGCGGTGGATGCGCAGAAAGCGCGGGGCAAAGCGCGATTCCAGCTCGCTCAGGGCGCCGTCCATGATGTAGCTGCGCGCGGCGGTGCGCACCGTCACGTACTTCTGCTCGGCCTTGAAATACAGCACTTCCACCAGCGGCAGGCGCTCGGTGCGGCCCCGGTCCTGGATCAGCAGCACCTCGCCCTCCGGCACGCTGGGCACGGGGGCAGGGGCAGGGCGGGTGCTGCGCTGCGCCTTGGCCAGCGCCTGCTGCAGGCGCTCGCGGCGCACGGGCTTGGTGAGGTAGTCCACGGCGTCCAGCTCGAAGGCGCTCACGGCGTGGTCGGCGTGCGCCGTCACGAACACCACGGCGGGCGGGTGGGGCAGGGTTTGCAGCGTGTGGGCCAGGGCCAGGCCGTTTTGCCCCGGCATGTGGATGTCCAGCAGCACCAGGTCAAACGCGCGCCCGCCCGTGGGGCCGAGCTGGGCCAGGGTGTCGGCGGCGCTGGCCGCCTCGGCCACCGTGAAGCGCTGGGTGTCCGCGCAGTCGGACAGCAGGGTGCGCAGGCGGCTGCGGGCCAGGGCTTCGTCGTCAACGATGAGGATGTTCATGGGCGGTGGGCGTCCGTGGGCAAGGGGTCGTCAAGGGCGGGTACGGCGCCCCGGCCGCTGCGGGCGCCCTGGCGCGTGCGCAGGGGGCGCTGCGGTGGGGATGGGCGCGGTTCGGGCGCGGGCAGGGTGATGCGGACCTGGTACAGGCCGTCCACCACCCCCGCCGTGAACTCGCCCTGCACGTCGTGCAGCAGCGCCAGCCGGGCGCGCACGTTGTCCAGCGCGATGCCGTGGCCCCGGGGGGCGCGGTCGCTGTCGTTGCGGCCGTCCTTGGGCGGCAGGGTGTTGGTGATGCGCACCACCACGCGGCTGCCGCGCAGCTCGGTCAGCACGCGCAGGCGGCCGCCGCGCGGGCTGGGCTCCACGCCGTGCTTGACGGCGTTTTCCACCAGCGGCTGCAGCAGCAGGGGGGGCAGGCGGGCCGCGTTGGTGCGCTCGTCCAGGCTCCATTGCACCTGCAGGCGCTTGCTAAAGCGCACTTCCTCGATGGCCAGGTAGCGCCGCGCCAGCGTGATCTCGTCGGCCAGCGTGACCGACTCGCCCTGCTCGATGAGCGCGTGGCGAAACAGGTCGGACAGGTCTTCCAGCAATGATTCGGCCTTGGCAGGCTCCTCGCGCACCAGCGCGATGGCGCTGTTGAGGGTGTTGAACAGAAAGTGCGGACGAATGCGCGACTGCAGCTCGGTCAGCCGCGCCGTGGTGGCCGCGGGGGTGCGGCCACGCGCGCGCAGCACCAGTGCAGTCACCAGCATGGCTGCCAGGAGCGCCCCCGTGGCGGCGCTGGCCAGCCAGGGCGGTGGCAGGCCCTGCTGAGGCGGCGACACCAGGGTGAGCATGCCGCAGGCATAGACCCCCGCCAGGGCGCCCAGCAGCACGCCGGCCCCGTACTGCGGCGCCGTGCCCAGGCGCTGCAGCAGGGTCTTGAGGCTGCAGGCCGTGATCAGCCACAGCAGCGTGGCGGGCAGGGCCCCGCCGGTCAGCAGCGCCAGCGTGGCCAGCCAGTCGCCGGGGTTGCGCGCGCCATACAGGGCGCCCACGCCCATCACCAGCTCCACAAACAGCACGGCGCGCAGCACCACGCCGACCTGGCAGGCGTCAAACACCAGCGCCCGGCGTGGGGGCGCCCGCCGGTCGTGGCCCCGTCGCGGGCCAGACCGCAGGCCCCGTGCGGCACCGTCCGGCAGGTCGGAATCCGGCGGCGGGGGCGGGGTCGATAAAATTTGCGTGTTTTGCATTGCGGCGCCCGGCCCATCCGGGTGTCTGAACTTCCGGATTATTGCCCTCCTTATGTCCAAAACCCAAGCCACCAGCGCCCCGTCTGCGCCGTCCCACAACCAGCTTGACACCAAGGCCCAGGCCTGGTCGGCGTTGTTTTCCGAGCCCATGAGCGACCTGGTCAAGCGCTATACATCGAGCGTGTTCTTCGACAAGCGCCTGTGGCAGGCCGACATCGCGGGCAGCCTGGCGCACGCCGAGATGCTGGCCGCTCAGGGCATCATCGGCACCGACGACTACGCCGCCATCCAGCGCGGCATGGCGCAGATCACGTCCGAGATCGAATCCGGCGCCTTCGAATGGAAGCTGGACCTGGAGGACGTGCACCTGAACATCGAGGCGCGCCTGACCCAGC
>DAIQRN010000247.1:0-4688 GCA_036786185.1 Acidovorax sp.
TGTTCCCGCCGTGAACGATGTACACGCCGAAGATACAGACCATGCTGACGACGTAGCCGATGATGACGAACATAGGACGGAAGTGCGAGAGTGTGAAGCGGCGCTCTGAATGTAACTTAATGAATAACCGCTTAGTCGTGATGCGGGTGGTTCAACGTTTAATTAAGAAACCTTGTCCGGTAGGTAATGGGAAAACTCGGTAACCTCGATCTTGGAACCACCTATCTTCTGCGCGTTTTTGCTCGCGATAAATGCCGGCCCATTCATAGTCGTCCAAGATGACCAAACCTCCGGGGACGACACGATCCCAAAGATGATCCAATGAGGCGATCTCACCTTCTGCATTGTTCAAGTCGATGTGCAAAAAGGAGATTCTTTCAGGGCAACCTTGTTGGAAGGACTCTGGCAGCAGGCCCTGAATCAGGCGCACCATTGAATACTCTGCAAATCTTTCCTTTACTTTCTGGAACAAACCGTTGCGCTGCTCTTCGAAATCGTGCCCTTTGGTTGGGTGGTAGTCAAAGGTGTCATAGCCCCAAAATTTTTTGTCGAAACGATCTTTGCCGAAGTAGTCAATCACAGTTTTAATGCCGGTCCCCAAATACACGCCGCACTCTACAAAGTCGCCGTTCAAATGAATCGCATGTGAGGCGCTGCATGCCAAGAGATAGCGCCGCCAAGCGATCGCTTCGTCCGAGGAGTTTTGGACATTGGTCTGGAGAGCACGAATGAAGGCAGGGTCTTCCAATGCAGAATTGTTGCGGCACCACGTGAATAAGTTGTCTCCGAGGTAGTAGCCTCCAGTCACCAGAGACTTGGCTTCGTCCATCAGTTGCTGGAAGCGTTGCGGGTCAGCGATGCCCCACGAAACTGTGGTGGAGAAATTCACCAGCCGGTCCATCGGTAGGTCGGGCAGAGGCGGAAGTTTCGTATTCGACATAGCGGTTACTCAAAAATGGCGTGGAACCAAGCATCCACGTGATTTCCCAAAAGATAGTGTTGCTGCTGCCAATCATGTAGCGCTTGGCCTTGTGCGCGACGAAAGCCAGGGTCTTTAATCAGGCGGCGCAAGGCAGCGAGCCATGCGCCCTCGTCGTCAGGGACCCGCAGTACGGGTGGGTCCATGGTTTGATAGGGATATACGTCCGAGCACACCACCGGCCAGCCCATTGCTCCGTACTCCAGCAACCGAAGGTTGCTTTTGCACGCGTTGAACAGGTTGTTTTCTAGCGGCGCGATAGCGATGTCGAGGTCCAGGCTGGCCAGTTTGGCTGGATAGTCCTTGTAAGAGACGAAGCCGTGAAACTCTTTGATGTAAGGGCGTAGCTCGTCTGGGCACATGCCCATGAAAACCCAGTCCACCTCATCCGCCAGTGTTTGCACCACGCGCTCCACCAGACGAAGATCGCCCAGGTGCTGAGCGGCGCCAGCCCACCCAACGCGCAGCCGTTCGCGGGGCTGTGGTGTGCGCTGGAGGTGGCCCCAGTATTGCGGATCGAGCGCATTGGGCACGAGACGGATATCCCGGCAATACGGGGCATAGTAGTCGGCCAAGGGCTGGGTAGAAACGATCAGTCGGTCGCTCAACTCCAGCGCCTGCAATGTGCGGGTATGCCCCTCTCGCTGGCCGAAGACATGGTTGGGGTGCGATGCGGGCAAATCCGAAGTGAGATCGTCCATCAGTTGAACGATGAAAGCTTGAGGGTGCGTTTCTCGGATGGCGCGCAGATTGGCAATGTCCTGGTCTGAAATGGAGTGCTGTACCAGGATGCGGTCTGGTTTGAACCGCGCTACGTCCAGAGGGGTCAGGACCCGGCGGTCGGGTTTTCCCGACTTTGGGGGCGCCACCACGCAGGTCTCGGCCATGCTGCGCATTTGCAGTGCGTCTAGCGGTTCGATCACGCGGTACTGCCCCGACCCGCTGGAAATTGGCTGGGCCAGCACCCTGGGCCTGGTTCGGTAGTCCTGGCTCCAGCGGTTCGCCAGGTGTATGTCCAAGGTATAAGGTTTGCTACCTGAAAGATGCTTGCTGTAGATCGGATGCTGGCCTACGAAGGGCAGCCAACGATTACGTAGTTGGTGCGCCTCTGCCATGGCTGCCTGCGAGAGAGCCAGTGCCTGCGCGGGGTCTCGGCGCACTGCATTCACAGTCATGCCGCCAGCGTGCAAAGCATTGGCCTGGGGCGCCCAGACCAGCCGCCACCCCGACTGCTGCAGACGGTAGCCCAAGTCGGTAACTGACTGAAAGATCGGCGTGCCAACTTCGTCCAGGGCACCTGCCGCTAACAAGGCACTGCGGCGAGCCATCCAGCACGAAGCGTGCACGCCGACGACGTCCTGTGCCATTTGCAGTCGGTTGTGGAGTCCGCGCTCCGTCAGGCCCTGGCGTTCCCCCACGTAGTTTTGCAGCAGTGCACCCTCGCCTGCCACATGCGGGCCGGCCATCACCAGGGGGAAGCGATCCTTTTGCAGTACCAGCCGGGGGGCCGCGAGGGCCACCGACTCCTGCGTGAAAAACCGACGCAGCGCAGGCAGAGCCTGTGCGTCCAGCCATTCAATGTCGTCGTCGCACACAACCACCAGCTCGGTGTGGGCTGCGCGCAGCCCCAGGTTGATGCTGCGGGCGTGGTTGTATGCGCCGCCTCCTGTAGGCAGTAGGCGCAAAGGCAACGTGTTGGCATGGGGCCAGCTCTGCACGAATTGCTGCATCGACGGCAGATCATCGTCTTGCACCAGCAGCAGCGCTTCTTCGAAAATGCCAGCCGGGTAATAGCGGATACAAGACTGCAACAGTGCCCGCAGATAGCCCTGCTGCTTGCCTGTCGGAATGATCAACGACAGCGCCGTTCCAGGGTCGGGATATTGAACCGTCCAGCATCCGAGCATGCTGCTGGCGATCAGCTCCGTGCCGGGGTACAGCTGTTGCAACTCCTCCTGGGCGACGCAGAACTCCTGCGCCTCCTGTTGGGTCGTCAGCTGGGGAGCGGAATGGGACAGCACCTGATCCACGTAATGCACACTAGCAGCTCCGTTGATGGCACTGCTGCGCAGTGCTAGACGGTAGGCCGATGCGAAGCGGGCTGGATCTGGCAACTTCATCCAGTCAGCACAGCGCACCGCCACGACGCCGCCGAGGTAGTTGGTTCCACGCAGCCATTCTAGGTTGGTGCCGCCCGTGAAGTGCGGCAAGTGCTTGTCCGCTGACAGGGCCACGTCGTGCGCCGCGTAAACCATGCGAGCACCGTTATGGTGGTGGGCACAGGCCAATAGTTCTATCAGCGTGTACGGCTCCAGCCGGGTGCCGGCATCCAGCAGGATGACCCATTCATCACCATCGTAGTTCGGCATCGTTGAAGGCCCGGCTTCGCCCGGCCCCATCCACTGCACGTCACTTCCTAACTCCTCTGGAGTAAAAGGTGCTGCCACATCGGCATGGATAACGATACGTCGAGGGGGCAGCCAGCTCTTGCCCAGTTCGTCCATGGTGTCGGCCAAGGTGCTCTGATCGCGGCCATGACTGAAGAGGTGCACTGTGGGTGGCCGCACTTTGCCGGAGTTAACGAGTTCGGCGCAAATGTCGCTGTAAATTTCGGTAGGAGCCGCCTTGACTTTCCAAGCCTCATATGACTTGCAGAGCTGGTCAGTGGCTTGTGCATCAGCACGGGCGGCGCGGCCCTCAGGCGTCGAGGGCAGCAGATCTTCCAGCGTGTGTAGCTGGTGCGCGCTCCACACCAGCTGCGGGGGCAGTACAGCGGCTGCCGCCTGCGTGGTTTCAATCAGGCGGTGCAGCAAAGTGGGCGCGTCCTGCATGAGTGCACACAGCGTCTCCCGCAATGCCTGCGGGCTGTAGTCCCGCGAATCCAGGGGCGTCTGCGGCGTATTCAGGCTCGTACCCCAGGTCTCCAGCGGGTGCTGGGGCAGATTCTGGAGTTGGTGGTCGTTGGCGACATACACCACCTGGCATCCCAAGATGCGAGCCTCCGTGACTATGCTGCCCGCCGCATAGGCAAATAGCACCTCTGCTTCGGCCAGCAACCGCCAGCGCTCCTTAGCGCCCATCCGCTGTTGGGCGAAGGGCGACACGTCTGTCAGGGCCTCGTGTTCAGGCCGCAGTTTGAATTGCGGGCCGGGCAGATGCCCAGAAT
This sequence comes from Acidovorax sp., assembly GCA_036786185.1. Taxonomy (GTDB): domain Bacteria; phylum Pseudomonadota; class Gammaproteobacteria; order Burkholderiales; family Burkholderiaceae_C; genus Acidovorax. Next base: position 4,146 of record DAIQRN010000247.1, read on the forward strand.
ACACGAGTGAACCTGTGCGCTGCACTGTATCCGGCTCACGATCAAGCAGCGCTGTGTCAAACCAGGGCAGGCTGGCCTTGAGGGTGTAGCGCTCAGTGGTGGTCGCAAGGGCGCCGGGCATGCTGAAGTGCAGCCGCGCACACGCGTCCGCAGAGCCGTCGTTTTGCAGTGCGGGTTCGAAGCGCACTTGCAGGCCTGGGAGCATGGGGTCGCCGCCTGCCTGCAGCTGGATGGAAATCGGCGTCAGCCCCGCCATGTGGTGCGCAGCCATTGTCTGGGGCGTGAGGATGGGCGTCCACCACATGCCGTACACCGTGGGAGCAGAAGCCAGGTAAGCGGGGTAGCCCGCCCGGTTGAGCTGGTGGCACAGCATATGAAGCTGCGCCGTGAAGGTCGAGCCCTCATCCAGCCCCTGTGGGGCGTGGATGTAATAAGGCGAGGGATGGGCGGACGAAGACTGTGGCATGTGGCGTTTGTGGAGTGTTTGTGGCCGCCCGGGTATCAGCCCTGCAGCAGCTTAAGCACACTCTGGGGCTGCTGGTT
>DAIQRN010000248.1:0-4684 GCA_036786185.1 Acidovorax sp.
TTGGCACCTTTGTGATGGAAGGCGCCGCCATGCTGGGCGAAGGCATCCCCGCCGCTGCGATTGAAAACGCCGCCATGCAGGCCGGCCTGCCCGTGGGCCCACTGGCCGTGCTGGACGAAACCGCGTTGACCCTGAGCGTGCACGTACTGGACCAGACCCGCGCCGACTACGCCGCCGAAGGCAAGACCTACACCGCCACGCCCGGCGAGCTGCTGGTGGAGCGCATGGTCAAGGAGCTGAAGCGCCCGGGCCGTGCGGGCGGCGGCGGTTTCTACGACTACCCCGCAGGCGCCAAAAAGCACCTGTGGCCGGAGCTGAAAACGCTGTTCGAAAAGCCCGGTGTGGAATGGAGCGTGCAGGAGATTCAGGACCGGCTGCTCTACCGCCAGGCCATCGAGACCGCGCGTTGCCTGGCCGAGGGCGTGCTGACCAGCGTGCATGACGCGAACATCGGGTCGATTTTTGGAATTGGGTTTCCGGCTTGGACGGGAGGGGCGATGCAGTTCATCTATGGGACGGGATTGGAGGCATTTTTGCAGCGAGCAGATGTACTGGCTGCACAATATGGGGCGGGGTTTGATTTGGACGCTGGAGTGCAGGGAGCGATTGAAAGTTTTCGGCCGTCTGCTGATCGGGAATGAACCCCTTCAACTCTAAGTAACGTTTCTTATGGGAACCATCTTTAGGTTGAATGTTATTTTCAACCGTTCCTCACCGCTTGCGATTCCGTCAGTTACGTGAGATACATTTGCTAATCATTTGATCTCAAACCCTACGCTCTGCATGAATACCTTTCAGAATTTAGTTTCCGTTCTGGCGATCAGCATTTTGATGTCCAGTTGCGCAAGCACGGGAGTCGGTGGCGGACCCCCAGCCGCCATCGTCGTAACGAAGAAGCTTGACCCCGCGTCAGTAGATTGCAAAGTCGAGGTCACGCTCCATAACGGAATGCATGCGGCATGGGCGGGGGTAAGCTATTGGTTGATCTTTCGCGACGCTAGCGGCCGCCCTCTTGGCGAACTCCGCGGTATCCCACACAGATATACAGAAACAGGATACGGAATCCGCGTTCAATCCCAAGTACCGGCGGTCAAATGTGCTGATATTGCATCAGCTTCAGTCCAGTATTTCGGCTACTACCCTGCAAATGGGGGTCGTCAGGTTCGTCTTCTCAACTCAAGCGTGCCTGCCGAGGTCAAGTAGTCGATGGAATAGCCTTATGAACCTACGAGATGGAAAGCAACGAGCCGCCAAGACAGTAAAGAACTCAGCACAGCGGGCCGCTCACACCGCTGTAAACGTCGCGCGCAACATTCAGAGCAAACACGAGAAGATTGCGGATCATGCAGACACCATGGCAAAGGGTGCCAGGGTAGCTGCAGGTGTTGCAGTTGTCGGCGCCGCCGTGGCTGCGCCCTCGGGGCTTACGGCGGTGGGGGTATGGCTCGGTGTAGTCAGCGCACCGTTCATAGTAACGGCCGCGCCGGTATTGGTTGGCGCTGCGGGAATTGCTCTTACTGTTTCTGCAGGTGCGTCTCTCTTATCCAAAGCTCAAAAACGGAAGGCCCGCGTTGCTTCCACGGCAGCCGCGCCGCGTACTACCAGTACACCAGACAGCTCGGATACCTAGTAGGCGATCGAAAGGGACGTCAGAGGTGGCGCCCCTCTTAATTTGGCCAGATCCCGCGTGGCCTTGGCAACTGCGCATCCATCGGCTCAGTCCAATCCGCCTTGAACCCATCCTGCAGAGAGAACGTGTCATCAAACCCCGTGCGCAAGGCCCCCATTTCAGCAACGCGCTGATGCACGGGCCAAGGTACGCGAGCGCCACGACCTATTTATGTTCACCCATCCTTGCATATTGATTACCAAACGATCAAAATGCAATGATGATTCACCGCCAACTCAGCCCCCTGCTTGAAGAACGCCTAGCGTTTTACCCGGGAATCGTTCTACTGGGCCCGCGCCAAGTAGGCAAGACCACGCTGGCCAAGGCGATTGCCGCACAGCACCCCGGCGCACTGTTCCTCGACCTGGAGCGACCTGCCGACCGAGCACAGTTGGCCGAACCCGAACTCTTCCTGGCGCAGCACCGCGACCGGCTGGTGGTGATGGACGAAGTGCAGATGCTGCCCGACCTGTTCACCCACCTGCGGCCCGAGATTGATGCGGACCGGCGGCCCGGACGATTTCTGCTGCTTGGGTCGGCCAGCGGGGCGCTGCTGCGGCAACGGTCGGAGTCGCTGGCGGGGCGCGTGGGCTATTTGGAGCTGACTCCGTTGCTCGCCAGCGAGGTGGCTGCCACCAACGACCTGGGTGAGTTGCAGCAGCTGTGGCACCGGGGCGGCTTTCCGCTGGCGCACTTGGCGCCCAGCGACCGGCTGGCCTATGCATGGCGGCAGGATTTTATTCAAACCTTTTTGCAGCGCGACCTGCCGCAGATGGGCGTAAGTGTGGCGGCTGATACGCTGCACCGCTTCTGGCGCATGCTTGCCCATTTGCAGGGGCAGCTGTTCAATGCGTCGCAACTTGGGCAGTCGCTGGGCGGGGCGTCGCACACCACCGCTGCGCGCTACCTGGACACTCTGGTAGACACGATGCTGGTGCGTCGGCTGGAGCCGCATTTGCCCAACGTGGGCAAGCGGCTGGTGAAGTCGCCCAAGGTCTATATCCGCGACAGCGGCCTGCTGCATGCGCTGCTGAACATCGCCAGCCTGTCGGACCTGCAAGGCCACCCTATCGTCGGCGCGTCGTGGGAAGGGTTTGTGGTGGAGCAGGTGGCTGCGCACCTGCCCGAAGGCGCGCAACTGGGCTTCTATCGCACGGCAGCCGGCGCTGAAGTGGACATCGTGGTGCAGGCCGGGCAGCGCTCGATTTGCATCGAGGTGAAGTTCTCGTCCGCGCCCACGGTGACCAAGGGCTTCTGGCATGCGCGCGAAGATTTGCAGCCCACGCGCACGGTGGTGGTGGCGCCGGTGGAGCGGAGGTATCCGCTGAAGGATGGGGTGGAAGTGGTACCTGTGAGTGCCATTGCAGAACTGCTGCGTGAGTTGATGTGAACTTTCTTCTATCCTTGCAAATTGACCAAAAATCGATTAATTTGCAAGGAGCACGGCCGGTGACTTACCGCGCCACAATCATCCGCGCCCCCAGCACAACAAACACCGTCCCCGCCAGCCGATCCAACCACACGCCCACCTTCGGTTTGCGGTTGATCCACCCGCCCACGCTGCCGGAGAAGTAGCCCAGCAAGCCAAACAGCACGGCTGCCTGCGCAGTGAACAGCAGCCCCAGCAGCCCCAGTTGCAGTTCCATGCTCCCGCGTGACGCATCCACGAACTGGGGGAGAAACGACAGGAAGAACAGCACAACCTTGGGGTTGATGGCGTTGGCGACCAGGCCCTTGCAAAACGTGCGGCGCAGCGACTCGGCGGGCGCAGGGCTCGTGTCGCTTCCCTCGATGCGCACGGCGCCCGCGTGGCGCAGGGCCTGGATGCCGAGCCAGATCAGGTAGGCGCCACCGGCCCACTTCAGCGCGGTGAAGGCCACGGGCGATGCGGCCAGGATGGCGCCCACGCCAATGACGGCCAGCACGGTGTGGCTGATGCAACCCAACGCGCAACCCAGTCCGAACGCGATGCCCGCGCGGCGCCCCTTGGACATGCCGATGCTGAGCACCATGAGGTTGTCGGGGCCGGGCGTGGCCGTGAGCATCACGGCGGTGAGCAGGAAGGCAAGGATTTGGGCGGTGGTCAACATGGTCGGGATTGGCTGGCTCGGGAATCGCAAGAAGACGGCGATGCCCTGGGCGGGTGGACTCTCTACAGGGGCATCAACGGCGCTGGCCTGCAGGCGCTATCGCTACGCTATTGATAGCTTCTAACGCATAACAGATAAGCGCCAGAGGCCAAAAACACCGATATTCTAGAAGAAGGCGATGGGGAACACCGGACACCCAGCGGGCTTGCACCTGCTGCGGTAGCTTGCACGGGTGGAGCGGTTTGCCGACCTACGCCGCCTTCAGTCCCAGCATGTTCCGCGCCTCCTGCGGCGAAGCCACCTCCCGCCCCGCATTGCGCGCGTACTCCGCCAGCATCTCAATCAACGGCCCGTTCGAATCCGCCTTCGTCCCATCCGGCAGATAGAACGTGTCCTCCAGCCCCGTGCGCAGATGCCCGCCCAGTTCGGCCACGCGCTGGTGCACGGGCCAGATCTCGCTGCGGCCGATGACGGTGGCTTGCCAGGGGGCGTCCTTGATTTTCAGCTTGAGCAGGATGGGCAGCAGGTCCGGGTCCGCAGGCATGCCGGATTCGACGCCCATCACAAAGTTGTATTCGGGCAGGCGCTCGGTGTACATGCCGGTCTGCACATACATCTCCACGCAGCGCACGATGCCCACGTCGAAGCATTCGAACTCGGGCAGCGTGCCGGTCTCCAGCATCACGTCGATGAAGTCCTTGACCTTGGCGGGCTGGTTGTCGAACAGCATGGGCGGCCAGGCCCAGGTGCCGTTGCTGCGCACCTTCAGGTAGTTGAGCGAGCCGGCGTTGCACGCGGCCATCTCGGGGCGGGTGGCGCGCAGGCAATCGAGCGGGCCCTGGTAGTGGGGGCCGACCACGCCGGTGGTCTGGTTGATGATCAAACCCGGGCAGGCCTCGCGCATGGCTTGCACGCAGTCGCGCGC
>DAIQRN010000249.1:0-4674 GCA_036786185.1 Acidovorax sp.
TGCGAGGTCAGCTACAAGGACCGCGGCGGCAAGTACCAGGGCCAGGTGGGCGTGACGCTGCCCAAGGCCTGAAGTGAAACAACCCCCTGTGGCGCTTCGCGCCTTCCCCCTTTTCTCAAATGGCTGAGCCATTCGGGAAGGGGGACGCAGCCCTTGCTGGGCTGCCCTGGCCTGGGCCGCGCCAGTTTCATAGGTCGCGGGTGGTCACGCACCATGACAACTGATACGAATTCGCCCCCAAAATGATCACTGCACGACGCCTTGGCGCATCGCCAGCCGCGCGGCGGCCAGATCCCAGCCCGCCCAGCCGCCGCTTTTGAGCAGCACAGGGCCGCCGCCTGTTGTGCGCGGCCTCTGAAGCACGTCGCCCAGCGCGGGCAGCGCGGCCACATCCAGTCCGGCCTGCAGCAGGTCGCCCGCCTCATGGGCCGCATCCTCCGTGTCCACCACGATGCGTCCCTGCTGCGCCATCTGCTGGCACAGCGCGGGCGCCAGTTCGGCCATGGCGGGCGTGAAGGCGCCCACGGCGGCAATAAAGGCGTTGGCGGGCGGCAGCGCGCGCAGCACCACGTCGCCCTGGATGGTGGGGCGCCCGCTGCCTGCGTTGGCCGGTGTCAAGGTGATGAGCTTGGTCATGGCCACGCGGTCGTCCGCGGCGGGCATCACGAACAGGCTGCCGCCGTGGGCCAGCGGCTGCACGATGCGGGCGGGCACCTGCACGGACGTATCGCGCAGCACGGCGGCAATCTCGTCCGCCAGCGCGGGCCAGGGCAGGCGCGCCGCGGTGGCTGCGGCGTCGAGGGTGCCAGGGGTGTCGGAAAGGGAAGGGCTGGACATGCCCGGACTGCACACAGGGCGCCGGGCTGCCATGGTGCGATCGCTTGTTTGTGGCGGGCCGGGGCCATCGTAATATGCGGTTCAGGCCCTCCACCGGGGAGGGCATGGGAGACCGGCATGAAATGGGAAGGCAATCGCGAATCCGACAACGTGGAAGACCGCCGCAGCAGCGGGGGTGGGGGCGGCGTGCCTGTCTTTGGGGGCCGGAGCATCGGCATCGGCACCATCGTCATTGCGCTGGTGGGTGGCTGGGTGCTGGGCATCAACCCGCTGACCATTCTGGGGCTGCTCAGTGGCGGCGGTCCGCCCGCGCAGGTGCAAAGCCGGGGGCCCGCCCAGCGTCCGCCCGCGGACGACACCATGGCGCGGTTTGTGTCCACCGTGCTGGCCGACACCGAGGACGTGTGGCAGGGCTTGTTTCGCCAAAGCAACGGGCAGTACCAGAACCCGCGCCTGGTGCTGTTTCGTGGTGCCACGCCCACGGCCTGCGGCATGGGGCAGGCGGCCATGGGGCCGTTCTACTGCCCGGCCGACCAGAAGGTCTATATCGACCTCGGGTTTTACGAGACGCTCAAGAACCGCCTGGGCGCCCCGGGTGACTTTGCCCAGGCCTACGTGATCGCCCACGAGGTGGGCCACCATGTACAGAACCAGTTGGGCATCAGCGGCAAGGTGGACCAGATGCGCGGCCGCGTGAGCAAGGTGGAATACAACCAGCTTTCCGTGCGGCTGGAACTGCAGGCCGACTGCTTTGCGGGCGTGTGGGCCCACCATGCGCAGAGCGCACGCCAGATACTGGAGCAGGGCGACGTGGAAGAAGCCATGAACGCGGCCGCCAAGATTGGCGACGACGCCCTGCAGCGCGCCCAGGGCGGCGCCGTGGTGCCCGACAGCTTCACCCACGGCACCAGCGCGCAGCGCCAGCGCTGGTTCCACAACGGCCTGCAAAACGGCAGCGTGAAGGCCTGCGACACCTTCGCCGCACGCAGCCTGTAAGCCCTGTCAGTCACCGTGCCACCCGCCGGACCACCCACCGCCCCGCAGCCCGCATCGGGCGTAGCGGCGGCATGGTCGGCGGCGGCCGTCACCGTGCCCCACGCGGTGGGCTTGGGCCTGCTGGCCTTTGCACCGCTGGCGGGCAGCCATTCGCTGGCGGCGCTGGCCCTGTGGTCGGCCGCGCTGCCGGGGCTGGTGCTCACGCTGGTGCTGCCGCGCCCCGGAGTGGTCTATGCGCCCACCACCGTTGTGGCCTTGCTGTTTGCGGCCGTGCTGGCCACGGCGCACGGCGCGGCGCCCGCGCTGGGCTTGAGCGCTCGGCAGGTGCTGGCGGTGAGCGGCGCCACGGTGGCACTGGCCTTTGTCTTTCAGTGGCTCCTGGGCGTGCTGCGGCTGGCGTCGGTGGCGCGTTTCTTGCCGATCTCCGTCACCCATGGTTTTGCGGCGGGCGTAGGCCTGTCGATGGTGGAGGGCCAGGTGCGCAATGGCTTTGGCGCCGGGGCGCCGGTGGTGTGGGATGTACGCACGCTGTGGCACGCACTGGCGGCACTGGCCGTGGTAGGGCTTGCCGGGTGGCTGCGCAGGCGCTGGCCGCGTGCGCCGGGGCTGTTGACGGCCGTGGTGGTGGTGGCTTTGGCGGTGGCGCTGGCCGGTGTGTGGGGCGGGGGGCTGGGCACGGTGTTTGCCCCGGCCGTGCAGGCCAGTCCGTTTGCCGGGCCATTGTGGCCGGACTGGACCGGCATCCCCTGGCTGGCGCTGGCGCACCAGCACGGCGCGGCCCTGGTGGTACTGGCGCTGCTGATGGCGCTGGTCAACAGCCTGGAGATCCTGGTCTTCAACCAGGAGCTGGAGCTGGACCACGGCCTGCGCGGCAACGCCAACCAGGCCCTGCGCCACGAGAGCCTGCTGGGCGCGCTGTGCGGCCTGGCGGGGATGATCCCGGCGTCCACCAGCGCATCGCGCTCGCGCATCGTGCTGGCGCAGGCGGGCACGGCGCCCGGCGCACTGGCCAACGGGCCGCGCTGGCATGCCGCCATCATGTTCGGCGTGGCCGCCACGGGTGCCTGGTGGCTGCACTGGGTGCCCATGGCCTGCCTGGCGGGCGGGCTGGTGCTGGCCGGGCTGCTGCAGGTGCCGGGGCTGATGTGGTCGCCGCGCTACGCCAGGAGCTCGCGCGTGACCTGGGCGCAGAGCTGGCTGGTGGCGCTGGTGTTCGCGGTGCTGGGCGGTGTGGGCGCGCTGGTGTCGGGCCTGGTGGTGGCCACCTTCGTGCTGTTGCACGACTCGGCGGCCAAGGTGCTGCGCCATGTGCGGCTGGATGGTGAACTGCGCTCGCGCCGCCTGCGCCGCGCGAGCTCGGACGGCTGGCTGATTCCGCGCATGAACCAGGTGGCGGTGTTCGAGCTGCAGGGCGTGATGTCGTTTGGCGTGGCCGCGCACCTGGCCGAGCAGGTGCGCCTGCTGCTGCAGCCGCGCCACCGCTGGGTGATTCTGGACGCGGGCCGCGTACCCGCGTGGGACAGCACGGCGCTGGCGCAGCTGCGCGCGCTGGCGCGCGACCTGGGCCAGCAGGGCATTGAATGCGCAGTGGCAGCGCTGGATGCGCAGGCCGCCGCACACGCGGGCCCGCACATGCGCTGCTTTGCCGACCTGGACCGCGCGCTGGAATGGGCCGAGGCCGGCATCCTGCTGCAGCGCCCGCACGAGCAGCGCCCGGCCTACGCCGACGGCGACGCGCTGGGCGAGATCGGCGAAGGCGTGCCCGCCCCCGCCGCCCGCCAGCTGGCCGCGCAGCTGGTGCCGCAGGCCGTGCCTGCGCGGGGCATGGTGTTCAACGCGGGCGACACCGACCGCGACCTGCTGGTGGTGCAGTCGGGCCACATCACGCTGGCCACCCAGTGGCCGCCGGACAAGGGCCTGCGCCTGGCCACCGTGGGGCGCGGCATGGCGTTTGGCGAAATGGCGTTCCTGAGTGGCGCGGCGCGCACCGCCAGTGCCGGGGCCGAGCGCGGGCCCGCGCAGCTGCTGCGCCTGTCGCGTGCCCAGTTTGACGCCTGGGCGCAGCAGCATCCCGAGGCCGCGCTGATGCTGATCAACAACCTGGCCCAGATCGGCGCCCGCCGACTCGCTGCCACCACGCGGCAATTGCGGTCGGTGCTGGAATGATGAGCGCTATAAAAATAGGAGCTTTTGGCGCTTTATTTCAATGGCTTTGATATGGTTTTATGTTTGAAAACCAATAATAGCAAGCGCTGACAGCTATAAAAATTGAAGCAAATACGCCGGGCTAGTGGTTTCCCCTGCCGGGTGCGACAATAGCGGGTTCATGACACAACCCTATTCCACCCTTGCGCTGGCTGAACCGCTCAAGCGCGCCGTAGCCGAAATGGGCTACGAGAACATGACGCCGATCCAGGCGCAGGCCATTCCCGTGGTGCTGACCGGCCAGGACGTGATGGGCGCCGCGCAGACGGGCACCGGCAAGACGGCTGCCTTCTCGCTGCCGTTGCTGCAGCGCCTGCTCAAGCACGAGAACAGCTCCACCTCTCCGGCCCGCCACCCCGTGCGCGCCCTGGTGCTGCTGCCCACGCGCGAGCTGGCCGACCAGGTGGCGCAGCAGATAGCGCTGTACGCCAAGTACACCAAGCTGCGCAGCACCGTGGTGTTTGGCGGCATGGACATGAAGCCGCAGACGCTGGAGCTGAAGAAGGGCGTCGAGGTGCTGGTGGCCACGCCGGGCCGTTTGCTCGACCACATCGAGGCCAAGAACGCCGTGCTCAACCAGGTCGAGTACGTGGTGCTCGACGAGGCCGACCGCATGCTGGACATCGGCTTTTTGCC
>DAIQRN010000250.1:0-4646 GCA_036786185.1 Acidovorax sp.
TGGTCGTGGCCCAGGGTGTCGTTGAGCTGCTTGAAGTTGTCGAGGTCGATGAACAGCAGCGCCCCGCCCTGCTCGCGGCGCCGGGCGTTGGCCAGCGCGTGGCCCATGCGGTCCATCAGCAGCATGCGGTTGGGCAGGCCGGTGAGCGCGTCGTAGAACGCCAGGCGCTGGATCTCGCGCTCGCTGGCCTTGCGCTGGCGGATGTCGGTGTTGATGGCCAGGATGGACTGCGGCTGGCCGTCGTCGCCGCGCACCAGGGTCCAGCGGCCTTCCACCTCGATGGGGCTGCCATCGCGGTGGTACTGCACGATCTCGCCGGTCCATTCGCCCTGCTCCAGCACCGTCTGCGTGGCATGGCGGAAATGTGCGGGGTCGTCGTAGAGCAGCATCTCGATGGACTGGCCCAGCGCCTGCAGCCGCGACCAGCCGTACAGGCGCTCGGCGCTTTGGTTCCAGAAAATGATCTGGTGGTTGAGGTCGCGCACCACGATGGCGTCCTGCGCCTTGTCCAGCAGCGAGGCCTGGTGGCGGATGCGCGCGTCGGCCAGTTGGCGGTCGATCTCGGCCGAGGCGCGCGCGGCAAAAATCTGCAGCGTGGAGGTGACGAAGTCGGCGTTGGCAATGGGCTGGCGGAACAGCACGAACACGATGCCCACCACCTCGCCATCGGTATTGCATAGCTGCTGGCCTGCATAGGCTTGCGCGTCCATCAGGCGCAGCACGGGCGCCTGGGGGAAGAGCTGCTGCACCTTCTCGGTCACCACGTAGTCGCGCTGGCCCATCAGCCGCAGGCTGGGCGTGTGTTCCAGGCTGTATTCGTCGGTGGACTGAATCTGGCCGTCCAGCACGCCGGCCAGGGTGACCACGCGCGGGGGCTGGCCCTCGATGGCGGGCAAAAGCCGCAAAACACAACCGCCCTGCGCACCCAGGGCGTCGGCCATGTTGCTCACCAGCTGCTCGAAGAATTCCGTGCCCGTGCTGGCCGACACGGCCGCTGCCATCTTGAGCACCGAGGCCTGCAGCTGCTGCTGCGCCTTGTGCGCGCGCAGGCTGGTGATGCCAAAGGCCACGTCGTTGGACAGCTCCTGCAGCAGTGTGGCCTCCTCGGGGCTGATCTGCAGGATCTCGGGCGCGTACAGGTACAGCAGGCCAAAGCTGCGTTCCTGGCCGTGGTCGCGCTGGCGCAGCGGCAGGCAGATCACGCCATGAAAGCCGTGGACCAGCATGCGCTCGGTCCAGTCGGCAAAGTGGTCTTCGCTGCGGATGTCCTGCACGATCACGGGCTGGCCTGTACGCACTGCCCTGCCCGCCGGCCCCTTGCCATAGGGGTCGTCGGCCGACCAGGACAGGCGCAGGTTCTCCAGGTAGTTCTCGTTGTGGCCCGCGTGGGCCACGGGCTCGATGGACTTGCGTTCGTCGTCCAGCGCAAAGCCCACCCAGCCCATGCGGTAGCCGCCAATGTCCACCGCAATCTGGCAGATGGCCTGCAGCAGCGCGGTCTCGGACGTGGCGCGCACCAGGGTTTCGTTGCAGGCACTCAGCAGGCGCTGTGCGCGCCCCATGCGCGCCAGCTCGCGCTCGGTGCGCAGGCGTTCGGTCACGTCGGTGGCCAGCACCTGGCGCGCGGGGCGGCCATTGAAGCTGATGCTGCCGGCCGTGATCTCCACGTCCATGAAGCTGCCGTCTTTCTTGAGGTGCCGACTGACCCTGGGACGGCCGCGCCGATCCATCGGGACCGCATCGATGATCGCCTGGATGTCGGCCCGGCGCTCGGCGGGCAGCAGGTCGGTCATCTGCATGGACAACAGCTCGGCCTCGGTGTAGCCGTAGTGCGTCACCATCGCCTGGTTCACGGCCTGCAGGCGCAGGCTTTCCTTGTCATAGACCCACATGGGGTGTGGGAGCTCGTCGAACAGCATCCGGTACTGAAGCTCGGACGCGTGCAGCTGCGCGGCCACATGCCGCAGCTGCACCATGGCCCCCAGCGATTCGGTGAGGATCTCCAGATGCGCCACATCGCGCCGCGAGAATGCATTCCTCTTGTCGGAGGTCACCTTGAGCGAGCCAACCACCGCCTCGCCCGCCCGCAGCGGAACGGCCATCACCGAGCGCACGCCATGGCGATGGGGCATGGAGGCCATGTCCCAGCCCTCGGCTTCGGTGTCATTGCACACCACCGTCTGGCCCCGGCTGAGTGCGGGCCACAGCAGGCTCTCGTCCACCGCCAGCAGGTTGCCCACGGGCCGCACATGGTCGCCAGCCGAGGCCTGGGCCAGCAGCTGGCGGCCTTCCAGCAGCTCCACCATCGCGCCGCGCGCCTCCGTCTGGCGCAGCACGGTGCTCGCGACCAGCTGCAGCACCTCGGGCAGGGGCATGTCCATCGACGAGATGCGCTGCTGCACCTGCAACAGCTCGGCATGGTTCTGTGCATCGCGCTGGGCGTCCAGCTCGGCCAGCTTCTGGGCGCTGATGTCGGTCATGCCGCCCACCATGCGCACGGCCTTGCCACCGGCATCGCGGATCAGAAAGCCCCGGTCCAGCACCCAGGCGTAGCTGCCATCCTGCCGCTGGAAGCGGTACTCGGCCGACCAGTGCTGCGCCGTGCCATCAATGGCGGCATGAATGCCGTGCAGGGTGTGTTCGGCGTCCTCAGGGTGCAGGCGCAGCGTCCAGGAGGTGCTGTCGGGCGGCAGCTGGTCAAGCGGCACGCCGAACAGGTTCTGCATGCCCTCGTTCCACCGCATGAGGTCGGTCACGAGGTTCCAGTCCCACACGGCATCGGCCGTGGCGCGTGACACTAGGAGGAAGCGTTCTTCGCTCTCGCGACGCGCCTGCTGCGCCTGGAACTGCGCCGTGATGTCCTGAAACGCCCCTTGCACATGCGCGATGTGTCCGTCGGCATTGCGTGCGGCCTGTCCCGCCGTGCGCACCCAGTAGCACGCGCCCCCGGGCATCGCCACTTCGGCTTCCACGTCAAACGGAGTGCCCTGGGCCATGCACGCGTCAAACGCCAGGCGCATCGTCTCCCGATGGGGCGGGGTGTAGAGCTGCAGCGCATCGGCAAGGCTGCAGACGCGATGGCTCAGGCCATAGGCGTCGGCGATTTCCTGCGACCAGGTGAGCTGGCGTGTGGCGATATCGACCGTCCAGCCGCCCACGCGCGCAATCCGCCCGGCCACCCGCAGCGCCTGCCCCTGCTTGAGCAGCTCGGCGTGCATGCGGTCGCGTTCCTGCACCAGCTCGGCCAGGGCGCGCTTCTGGCGGCGCAGCTCCAGCTGCACCATGGCCTGGTCGGCCAGGATCTTCAGGCCCTCGATCTGCTCGGGCCCCAGGTTGCGGGGAACGGTGTCCAGCACCGCCAGGGTGCCCACCGTAAAACCCTCGGGGCTGACCAGGGGCACGCAGGTGTAGAACCGCACGCAGGGCTCGCCCAGCACCAGCGGGTTGGTGGCAAACACCGGGTGCTGGATGGCATCGGGCACCACCACCGGCTCGCGGCTGCCGTCGAGCGCGTGGGCGCAAAAGGCAATGGCACGGTCGGTTTGGGCAAACGGTACGCCGACGGAGGCCTTGAACCACTGCCGTTCGCTGTCCACAAAGTTGACCACTGCCATGGGGCAGTCGCACACCCGTGCGGCCAGCGTGGCCAGCTGGTCGAAAGCTTCTTCCGGCAGGGTGTCGAGAATGCCGTAGGACTGCAGTGCCTGGAGCCGCGCGGCCTCGTGGGAAGCGTGGGCAGGCAGCATGGTCACGCCCGCTCCTTGCCCGAGGGCGTGATGCAGCCCCCCTCCTGCCGCAGGGCGGCCTGCATAGCGTTGCAGAGGAGCTGGAGCTGTATCAACACAGGGTGGGGTCGTTAAAGCGGCACACGCCGAACGGCCCGGCACCGGCGCAAGGGCGCTGGCGACGGGTGACAACTTGTAAAACAGCAATGCTACACCGCGTGGGGCCTTATCGAGGAGTCGCGCAGGCAACCTTCGCGCTGCACCAGGCTTGCTAGCCTGTGCGGCATGCAGATCTCCGAACTTGCCCGCCAGGCCGCGGTGTCCGTTCACGCCCTGCGCCACTACGAGCGGCTGGGCCTGATTCGCCCGCACCGCCGCGCCAACGGCTACCGCGACTACCCCGCCAGGATGCGGCGCGAAGTGGTGTTCATTGCCATGTCGCGCCAGCTGGGCTTTGCACTGCCCCAGATTGCGCAACGCCTTGCCGACTACCGGGCGGGCACGCTGGGCATCGACGACAGGCCAGGAAACCCTGTGTGCCACGCTCCTGGCTACCGCACGCAACATCGAATCCGGCCCCCGGCAGTAGGCGGCCGCCGCGGCGCGGCCGTCAGGCCCGCGCGCGCCGTGCGCGCACGGCGGCCGCCAGCCCCTCGAGCACCGGAATGGTCTGCGCCATGCTGATGCAGGCATCCGTCACCGACACGCCGTGCTGCAGGGCCTGGCCGGGCACGATGTCCTGGCGGCCTTCCTGCAGGTGGCTTTCGATCATCAGACCGGTGATGCGTGCATCGCCTGCCGCTATTTGCTGAGCCACCTCGGCGGCCACCGTGATCTGGCGCTGGTGCTGCTTGCTGCTGTTGGCATGGCTCACGTCGATCATCACCTGCTCGCGCAGGCCGGCGGCCTTGAGCACGGCGC
>DAIQRN010000251.1:0-4643 GCA_036786185.1 Acidovorax sp.
TCGACGGCAGCTTCACCTTCACGCCCGACGGGCTGATCGCCACGCACCGCGACCGTTTCAACTTCTGGCGCTGGGCACGGCAGGCACTGGGCACGCCGGGGCTGCTGCTGGGCTGGTCGCCCTCGCTCAAGCGCAAGGTGCGCAGCACGGCGGCAGGAAACTTGAGGAAATTTCTGGCACAGGGCTAAAAGCCACGCGGCACAAGCGTCCCGCAAGCCGCGTCAGTGCGCACGCCGGTAGTGCATGGCCATGGCGCCGTTGCGCAGCGGCGTGGATGAGATTCGCTCCAGCCGCCGCGTGCCCATCAGCCCGCTCTCGTACAGGGTCGGGCCGTGACCGGCGATCCGGGGGTGAAGGAGGAACCGGTACTCGTCGATCAGATCCAGCCGGTCCAGCGCGGCCGCGAGCTTGCCGCTGCCCAGGAGTACGCCCCCCGGGGTCGCGTCCTTGAGCGCCTGCACGCCCTCTTGCAAGTCGCCAGCGATGTGAAAGCTGTTATCCCACGGAAAGTCCTTGCGGGCAGAGGACACGACGTACTTGGGCTTGGCCTGCAACTTGGCCGCCCACTCGCGCGTCGCCGCAGGAGCCTCGACATCACCGCGCGCGACCGCCGGCCAGTAGCCCTCCATCATCTCGTAGGTGACGCGGCCCCACAGCATGGCTGCGGCCGCGTCCATGAGGCTTGTGAAGAAGGCGTGCGTCTCGTCGTCGACAACACCTTCCTGGTGGTCAATGCAGCCGTCCAGCGTGACGTTGATACCAAAGGTCAAAAGCCCCATGGCGCCCCCAGAGAAATGAAATGAACCACAAATTTTCATCGGTACGGGGTCGTCCAGAAGCGCCGCCCAGCGCACCACCCTCGTAACGGAGTGAAACAGCCGCACAAACGAGGAACCCGCGACCTGGTGGGGTTACTCATGGGCATTCGACAACACACATCGAAGAAGCACCATGTCTCTGAGCCAAGACTACACGCACCTGCTAAGGGAATTTCATGCATTGATCGGTTTGTCCTATACCGAGGCAGAAGACGGAGTGCATGCGTTGGCTATCGGCAGCGAGCAGTTGCTGTGCATTGGACTGGATGCTGACAACGCCCAGGTGGTATTGCAGGACGATATCGGCCCGGCGCCTATCGCCGTGCTGGCGCAGCTGCTGCAGTCCAACCACGCAGCCCTTTCGGTGGGCGGCACCATCGCTAGCCTCAGTCCCACAGAGCGTTGCGCGCTCACCCGGCGGCTGCCACTGCAAGGACTGACGGCGCAGGAACTGGAAGACCAGGTGGACGAGCTTCTTCAATGTGCCAAGGCTTGGCTGCTTACGTTTTCGCAAGCCACGGCAATACAGCCCTCGGCACCTGCGGATACAGGCGATGCCGCTGTGGCGGTGCATTTTGCTGCGGGCCTGCGCGTCTGAGGAGGACGAAGGCATGGCCACCCTTGATGCATTCCGCCAGATTGCCAGCGCACAGCCCCTCCAAACGCGGGTGGTGGAAAGTGGCGGCCACCTGGACGCGCCTTCCACACATTGGCGCGGTCAATTGGTGAGCGCCTTCACTTCGCAAGCGACGCACGACCAACAAAACCAGCAAACAGTCGATGCCTTTCGCGCGGCCATCACACAGCGCTATGGCGCCAACGTATCTAACGACGTCTTCCATCAGCATTTGCAGGTCGTTCGCCAGCAAAGCCAACCTTTGACCCCCCAGCTTATCCACGCCACCCTCAATGCGGCCACCAACTTGAGCCAGCAGGAACAACAGCTCAACGATTTGGCACAGCAAATCACCCGCGACTGTGGCGCCGCAGTGTCCAAGGCAACCATCGATCAATTCCGGGCTGGGCCCAACTTTCAGGCGGGCCAGCCTTTGAGCATGCAGCAGCTGATCAGCCTTGAGCAGCAAGCAACCCAAACAGCACAGACCCAGCGCGCCGCCGCGCAGCAGACAGTGCAGCCGCTGGCCGCTGCCTCGGCCCTCGCGCGCCAAGGCAGCGCTGCGCTGGATGCGCGTGTTGCCGCAGCTTTGCTGCATGTGCAACCCAACTGTCAAGAGCGCATGGCCATCTACCAAGCGGTTCTGGAGAGCACCTTGGTTCAACTAGACGCCAGCCTGCATGCCGTGGACCAGAACCAGGGGCCGCCCAGCCTGCTGGCAAAAGTGGCACAGCAATTCGCAGACAAGCTGGATGCAGTCGTGCTGAACTCCGTCGTACAACATGCCAAAGACCAGGGGGAGCTCCCCGCCAACGGAGGGCCCCAAGCGGGCAGTTACACCGCCATGATGCAGGGCCTGAACCAGAACGGTGGGGGCCTGACAGAACTCTGCGCGCGTTACCCTGCCTGCCTGGATCAGCTCACCACGCTAGGCGCCCAGCTCTCGCGCAGCGTGGGCGAGATAGCCACCCGCTTTGCGACCGATATGGTGCAACAGCAAAACGGCAGCGACGTAGGCTCGCGCTTTGGAGGTGCGGTCGCCAATGGCCTGACCAACATCCGACTGACCGACAGCGATCCACACAAGGGCGGCCATCGCGTGGCCATCCTCACGATGCACACCCACAACGGTGAAACGTTAGTGGTTTATAAGCCGCGCGACGTGCGCATAGACGCAAAGCTGGTCGGGCGCAACAACGAAGCCAACGTCGGGCAGAGCCTGGCCGAGTACACCGGCCAGCTTCTGGCCCACAACCCGCAGCAGGGTCCGGCACTGCCAACCTATCAGTTTCAGGCCAAGGTCGACCCACATGGCGACCACTACGGGTATGTGCAATGCCTGTCGAACGGCACCCCAGCCGATCAATTGCTCAACACGGCCGAGGCCCGCGACTACTACCGCAATTTCGGGCGCCAAGTGGCAATGCTGTCGTTTGCGGGAGCACGCGATCTGCACCATACCAACGTCATGGTCAGCGGTAAACAGCCTTGTTTCACCGACCTCGAGCTGTCGTTCGAGCCGGATGTTTTTCGCATGCTCGAGCCCTCGGGCGACCCTGGTGCCGCAGCGCGGCGCATGCAGGTCGGTATGGCCCTTTTGAGCAATAAGCAGCTTGAATGGCAGCCGCAAGCGGAAGTGGTCAACGACCACCTGACGCCGCAATCTTCGCAAGTTCCACAACCTGTGGCCGAGAACTTCATCCACGTCGTCGGCAACTTACCCAACGGACAGGCTATCGATGGCAACAATCGCAGCGATGCACATGCCGTGTCGGCTTTCGCTCTCGATTTCCAGACCGGCTTCGATGAAGTCATCGCAGCCTTCAGTGCTGAATCCCAGCGCCAGGGAGGCCCCCAGGCTTTCAACCAGTTGATCGATGGCTTCCAGACCATGCAGGCGCGCTACCACCCCGTCGGTACGCCCGAACACCTGGGCATCGTCAAGGGCGGGCGCGACCTGAGTGCCCCCGGCATGCCGCCAGCCGACTTTGCCAATGGCCTGGGCAACATCGCCAACCGCGTTTTAGGCAGCAAAGTGCAAGGGCAATCGGCCAAACCGCTCAACTACCAAGAACCGGTGACGCAGCTGGCCCCATTCCACTCGCAGGATTGGGCCATCGGCGACGTTCCGTATTTTGTACGCACGCTGGGAACCAACCAATGCCTGCACAATGCCCAAACCCCGGTGACGAATGCCCAGGGCGGTAATTACTTTGGGGTGGACCCCCTGCAGTTGTCTAAGAACATGTTTGGCCGACTGGCCCAACAGCCCGCGCAGGGCCCAAGCCAACAGCAGATGCTCACGCAAATGGGACAGAACCTGGCTGACGGCATGCTGAACTTCCGGGCACCCACACCAACAGGCCAGATGAGCACACAAGACCGACAGTTCTATGAGGGCATCGTGGGGCCGCAACCGGGCGTCCACTAACCCTCGCGTGGCTCACAGGGTGAAAACGCGTTTCAAGCCCCGTGGCACTTCTTGTATTTCTTGCCGCTACCGCAGTGGCAAGGGTCGTTGCGGCCGGGCTCGGGCGCCTTGCGCAGCGTCTCGACGCGCGGGCCCAGGCTTTTCCAGAGCTGGCGCAGGTCATACACAGCCCAGATCGCTTCGCCAAAGGCTTCCACGCGCGCCTGGCTGGTGCTGGGCGGGCCGTCTTCGTCGTACATGCAGACCTCGGGCTTGCCCATGTCGTCCTCGGTCAGAGCGACGATGCTGTCCAGCGCATCATTGAGCCACTGGGCGGCTTCCTTGTCGCGCGGGGCGGCCCAGTCCTCGGGCCAGTTTTCCACGGCAAACATGAAGCCCAGGGCCCAGACCTGGCCAAAGGACGGGATCTCCTGGTCCTCGCCCATCTCGGCGCGCTGCTCGTCGGTGAGGCTGGCCACGGCGCCGCGCATGTCCATGGCTTCGGGTGCAAAGGTGCGCTCGTCGTCCAGCGTCTTCACGTCGGTGTCGAGCTGGGCCACGACCTCGTTCCAGCGCAGGTTCCACAACTGCAGAAAGCGCGCCTGCTGCGCGGCGTCGGCAAACGCGGGTAGCAGGGGCAGGGGCGCACCCTCGGCAACGTCCAGCTCGGCGCCATCGCCCAGCAGCATGGGCAGGTATTCGGCGAGCGGGATGGCGCGGCGGCTGCAGACCACGGCGGTCAGAAAGCCGTCGCAGAACTCCCACTGCGGGATTTCCTCGCCGCGCGCGCGCAGGTCGT
>DAIQRN010000252.1:0-4637 GCA_036786185.1 Acidovorax sp.
CGGTGGAGGCTATGCCACGAATTCCGCGGGTCGGCTGGGATGTCAATTTTATGAATCTGCCGCCGATTTGTCTGTCAGCCACGGGTCAAAACCATGCAAAAAAAGCATGGGGTTATGTGCAAAATATTACGTGATGGCAGCCGGTTCAGGCCTGAGATGCGAGCCAGCGCCCATACCCGGCCTTGCGCAGGGCGCAGGCCGGGCAGGTCCCGCAGCCATAGCCCCACGCGTGGCGCGTATCGCGCGCACCGTGGTAACAGGTGTGGGAATGCTCCAGAACAATGTCCACCAGCGCCTGGCCACCCAGGGTGCGCGCCAATTGCCAGGTGTCGGCCTTGTCCAGCCACATCAGCGGCGTCTCGAAGGTGAAGCGCTGGCCCATGCCCAGTGACACTGCCACCTGCAGCGCCTTCAGGGTGTCGTCGCGGCAATCGGGGTAACCCGAAAAATCGGTTTCACACATGCCGCCCACCAGCGTGTGCAATCCACGCCGGTAGCCCACAGCCGCTGCCAGCTGAAAAAACAGCAGGTTGCGTCCGGGCACAAAGGTGTTGGGCAGGCCGGCAGCGTCCATCACGATTTGCGTGTCGCGCGTGAGCGCCGTGTCACTGATCTGCCCCAGCACGGCCAGGTCAATCATGTGGTCCTCGCCCAGGCGCTCTTGCCAGTGCGGAAAACCTGCGCGCAGGGCGGCCAGCACTTCCTGGCGCGCCTGCAGCTCCACCATGTGGCGCTGGCCATAGTCGAAGCCGATGGTTTCGACGTGGGCAAAATGCTGCAAAGCCCAAGCCAGACAGGTGGTGGAGTCTTGGCCACCGGAGAAAAGTACGAGGGCGTGTCCGGATCGCATGGGCGGCTTCTTTCGAAAATGGGGCGTAAAAAAACCCCGCGCTGCGGGGTTGATGGGCGAGGGCGGCGTGCGCCTCAGGCCATGTTCACGGCAATGAAGGCCAGCAGGAAAATCATGATGGCACCCACGACAGGCAGCACCACGGGAATCAGCGGGACAACGTTTTCCACGGCGTCGGCGGTGTGCGCTGCAGGCGTGTGCGAGGTGTTGTGGTCAGACATGGCAATGACTCCAATGGCGAAGAATTGGCGCAATTCTAGCTGTAGCGGCACAGATGCGTGCCACCAGGGCCATCACATCAGCGCTGCTTGCATCCCTGCGCAGCGCAAGGCCTCCAGCACCTGGGCCACATGGGGCTGCCCGCGGGTCTGCAGCACCAGCGCAATTTCTACATTTTGCGCAGCCAGCAGGGTGAAGGCGCGCTGGTGGTGCACCTCTTCGATGTTGGCGCCTGCGTCTGCCACGGTGGCCGTGATGCGCGCCAGCACGCCCGGAACGTCGCGCGCACTCACGCGGATGCGCGCCAGCCGCCCCGAGCGCACCATGCCGCGCTCGATGATGGCCGCCAGCAGCAACGGGTCGATGTTGCCGCCGCACAGCACCAGCCCCACCCGCTTGCCCTGAAAGCGCCCGGGGTAGCGCAAAAGCGCCGCAAGCCCCGCAGCGCCCGCGCCCTCCACCAGCGTTTTCTCGATCTCCAGCAGCATCAGCACCGCCTGCTCGATGTCGCCCTCGTCCACCAGCACCAGATCGTCCACCAGCCGCTTCACCACCTCTTGTGTGATCTTGCCCGGCGAACCCACGGCAATGCCCTCGGCAATGGTCGACGTGCCCTGCGGGTGGTGCGTGCCCTGTACGGCATTCACCATGGCCGGGAAGCGCGAAGTCTGCACGCCAATGACCTCGATGTCGGGCCGCAGCGCCTTGGCCGCAGTGGCCACGCCCGCAATCAGCCCACCGCCGCCCACCGCAATCACCAGCGTGTCCAGGTCGGGCACGGCGCGCAGCATCTCCAGCCCCAGCGTGCCCTGGCCGGCGGCCACCGCTTCATCATCGTAGGGATGGACGAACACCAGCCCTTCGGAATCGGCAAGACGGTAGGCGTGTGCGCGCGCCTCCTCCAGCGTGTCGCCATGCAACACCACCTCGGCGCCAAAGCCGCGCGTGCGCTCCACCTTCACGCCCGGCGTAAAGCGCGGCATCACGATCACCGCCCGCAGCCCCAGCCGCTGTGCGTGGTAGGCCACGCCCTGCGCATGGTTGCCGGCGCTCATGGCCACCACGCCCCGGGCGCATTCGGCTGGCGTCAGCAGCGTGAGCTTGTTGCAGGCCCCGCGCTCCTTGAAAGAAGCGGTGAACTGCAGGTTTTCGAACTTGAGGAACACCTGAGCGCCCACGATTTGCGAGAGCGTTTTGGATTCCACGCAAGGAGTGTCCAGCACCTGGCCTTGCAGGCGGGATGCGGCAGCCTGAATGTCTTGAAGGGTGATCATGCCCGGCATTGTGGCAACAAAGCACGCGCGGTGAGACACCCCTTGTCCTGGCCGGCCCAGCTGGATTCATTGACCGACTGGAATTGAG
The DNA here is from genome assembly GCA_036786185.1 of Acidovorax sp. Classification (GTDB taxonomy): domain Bacteria; phylum Pseudomonadota; class Gammaproteobacteria; order Burkholderiales; family Burkholderiaceae_C; genus Acidovorax. The sequence goes on from DAIQRN010000252.1 coordinate 2,432, forward strand.
GGCGGTGTAAAGTAACAACACGTATCTTGACGCGAGCGTTGCAGCGGCAATGGGTTGGGCCAGGATATTTCGCACACCAGGATCTTCCACGCCATGCACCCAGATCGACAGCGCAAAATTCGTGAGCTGTTCAACGAATACATCGAGATGTACGCCGCTCGGGATGAGCGCCTGACCGAGCGTTTCAGCCAGAACTTCACCGGCTACCCTGGCAGCGGGAGCCAGCTGATCCACGACCGCGAGGAATGGATCCGCATCACCCGGCAAGACTTTGCCCAGGTGCCCGGCCGCATCCGCATCGAGATGCTCGACATCGCGCTGCAGGACCTGGCCGACAGCGTGGTGGTCGCCACCGCCTTCTTTCACATCCACCTGCCCAGCGGCGGCGATTATTTTTCGACCAAGGTGGTGCGGCTCACGCTGGTCTTTCGCCGCGAGGGCGACGACTGGATGATCGTGCACTGCAGCTATTCCGTTCCCTACCACAGCACGCAGGACGGCGAGGTCTTCCCGCTCCACAGCCTGCAGGAGCAAAACAGCGCCCTGCAGGCCCTGGTGGCCGAACGCACCCAGGCGCTGCACGACAGCCAGGCCCTGTACCGCCTGCTCACCGAAGATGCGCAGGATGTGCTGTGGCGCACCGACGCCCGGCTCATCGTCACCTACATCAGCCCGGCGGACGAACGCCTGCGCGGCTTTCGGGCCGACGAGGTGGTGGGGCGCCATGTGTTTGAGATGTTCACCGAAGAAGGCGTCGCCGTGGTGAAAGCCATGATCCAGCGCCGGGCACAGGAAGAGGCATCCGGCACGCCTGTCGGGTTTCTGAACTTTCAGGTGCAGCACCGCTGCAAGGATGGCCGCCTGATCTGGGGCGAGGCCATGTCCAAGACCGATCGCAATGCTCAGGGCGAAATCATCGGCTACCACGGCATCACGCGCGAGATCACCGAGCGCAAGCGCCTGGAAGAGCAGGTGCGCCAGCTCGCCTTCCACGACCCGCTCACCCACCTGGCCAACCGCCGCCTGATGCTGGAGCACCTGGACCAGGCCATGTCGGCCAGCAAGCGCAGCCACCACCATGGGGCGCTGCTGTTTCTCGACCTCGACAACTTCAAGTCCCTCAACGACACCCACGGCCACAGCGTGGGCGACCTGCTGCTGATCGAAGTGGCCGAGCGTCTGAAGGCGTGCGTGCGTGAAGCCGACACCGTGGCGCGCTTTGGCGGTGACGAATTCGTGGTGCTGCTGTGCGAACTGGACACGCAACCGGCCGAAGCCAGCGAACAAGCCATCGCTGTCGCCGAAAAAATCCGCATCCGCCTGTCCGATCTTTATGTGCTGCAAGCCGCGCCATCCGGCCCCGCGACCGGGACCATCGAGCACCAATGCACCGCCAGCATCGGCGTGGCGATTTTCCGGGGGCGCGACGAGAGCCAAAGCAGTGTGATCGACAGGGCCGATGCGGCGATGTACCAGGCCAAAAAGGACGGGCGCAACCGGATCCGGTTGGCCCCATGTCCCGTCGAGGCGGGCTGATCCGCACCCACAGGTCCCCTCGCCCCCGGTGAGTGCGTGCGCCTGCGTGGCGGCGACGTCGATCGCCTGCGTGCCGATGAACCCCCGCCACCCGGCCCATGAACGCGTTGCCCAGCGGCGCCGCGACAAAGCCATCTGCCACTGCCGCCAGCGCATGGCGGTGCAGCGGGCCGGCTTGGGAGAGCGGCTCTGGCGGTGGTGCCAGCACGCACGCAGAGGCAGCCAAAAGCCCGCCGCGTATCGGGCGCAGTTGGCTTACGCCCTGATCACCGTGTGCTGGTGTCGGGGCTTCTTTTTTTACCTCTGCTAACAGCCGCATTTGTGCTGAATCAAACTACCTATAGTGTTTGATGGGTATCGTGGACACCATATGTAGTGTTTTAACCCCTTGCCAGATTGTGAGAACCCATGGCGTCCACCCTTGTCACCTTGCCCCGCGAGGTCGTTTTGCGCAGCGGTCAGCGCGTTCCTTTTGATGCGGAGCGCATCCGCGCCGCGCTGGCCAGTGCCGGGCAGGCGGCGGGCGAATATGGCGCCGAAGAAGCGGCGCTGCTCACCGCGCAGGTGACCAAGGTGCTGATCCACCGCTTTCATGGCGAGGCGCCCACGGTGGAACAGATCCAGGACGTGGCCGAGCAGACGCTGATCGCCGCCAACCACCTGGCCACCG
>DAIQRN010000253.1:0-4618 GCA_036786185.1 Acidovorax sp.
GCATGCCCGTGACGCGGCGCCTGCCCTACCAGTGGTACGACACGCCCAACATCCGTGTGGGCACCTACAAGGACTTTGAAGTGCTGGCGACCAAGAACAGCCTGCGCATCCTCGATTCCTTCGGGCTGCAGGACGGGCAGGAGGTGCGCTGGCTCCCCAACGCCCGCGCGGGCACGGCCGTCTTCCATTTCGAACACGCATAGTGCTTACCGGCGTGTACGCCCCGGCGACACGCCGCTGTCAACCGCATCGGCTAAGGTGCGGGCTCCGTTTGTAGGAGACCCGCATGAAACGCATTGCACTGCGCGCTGTGACCGCTGCCGCGCTGCTCACCACTTGGGCGCTGGGTGCCGTGGCCCAGGCCTGGCCGCCCACCCCCACCGTCATCGCCCACCGGGGCGCTTCGGCGCTGCGGCCCGAGCACACGCTGGCCGCGTACCAGAAGGCCATTGACGACGGCGCCGACATCATCGAGCCCGACCTGGTGATCACCAAGGACGGCGTGCTCGTGGCCCGGCATGAGAACGTGATCGCCGTCCTCAACGCCGATGGCTCGGTGAAAGAGGCCACCACCGACGTGGTGGACCGCCCCGAGTTTGCGGACCGCAAGACCACCAAGACCATCGACGGCAAGTCCCTCACCGGCTGGTTCACCGAGGATTTCACGCTGGCCGAGCTGAAAACGCTCCGCGCCCGCGAACGCATTCCCGCGCAGCGCCCGGCCAACGTGGCCTACAACGGCCAGTTCGAGGTGCCCACGCTGCAGGAGGTGATCGACCTGGCCAAGGCGCAGACCGCTGCAACGGGTCGCACCATCGGCATCTACCCCGAGACCAAGCATCCCACCTATTTCCAGTCCATCGGCCAGCCGCTGGAGGCGCCGCTGCTGGCCGTGCTGGAGAAAAACGGCTGGAACCACAAGGACGCGCCCGTGTTCGTGCAGTCCTTCGAGGTCGCCAACCTGCAGGCTATCCGCAAGCAAAGCAGCGTGCGCCTGGTGCAACTGGTGGCGGCCTCGGGCCGGCCGTATGACTTTGTGGCCCAGGGCGAGGCCAACACGCGCAGCTATGCCGACCTGCTCACGCCCGAGGGCCTCTCGCAGGTGGCGGGCTATGCCAACGCGATTGGCCCGTTCAAGACCCTGGTGGTGCCGCTGAAGAACGGCCTGCCGGGCGAGCCCACGGGCCTGGTGGAGCGCGCCCGCGCCGCAGGCCTGGCCGTGCACATCTGGACCCTGCGGCCCGAAAACGCCTTCCTGCCCGGCAGGCTGAAGAAGGCGCCCGCCAGCGACGGCACGCTGCGCGGCGACAGCGTGGCCGAGATCACGGCCTACCTGCGCGCGGGCATCGACGGCTTCTTCACCGACGACCCCGCCGTGGGCCGCGCCGCGGTGCAGGCGTGGCGCAAATGAGGGCAATTACTCATAAAATAATAGCTACTAGCGCTTGATGGATAAGCGCCAGAGGCACTTTTGACCAAAAATACACCATGCCCCAGTTTGCCGCCAACCTGAGCCTGATGTACACCGAGCTGCCCTTTCTGGACCGCTTCGCCGCTGCCGCGCGCGACCGGTTCACGGCCGTGGAGTTTCAGTTTCCGTATGCCTTCGCGCCGGCTGAAGTGGCCGCGCGGCTGGCCGACCAGGGTCTGCAGCTGGTGCTGTTCAATGCCCCCGCCGGTGGCGCCCGCCGCAGCGACATGGCCACGGCGTGGGAGCAGGGCGCGCGCGGCACGGCCGCGCTGCCGGGGTGCGAGGTGGAGTTTCGCGCCGGGGTGCAGGAGGCCTTGCGCTACGCCGAGCAACTGGGCTGCCCGCGCATCCACGTGCTGTCGGGCATCGTGCCGCCGGGGGTGGAGCGCGAGTCGCTCAAGGACCTGTGCGCCAACAACCTGCGCTGGGCGGCGGCCGAGGCCGCGCGCGCGGGGCGCGAAATCCTCATCGAGCCCATCAACCTGCGCGACATGCCGCGCTATTTTCTGAACCGGCAGGACCACGCGCATGAGTTGCTGGACGCCGCGCAGGCCGACAACCTCAAGGTGCAGATGGACCTGTACCACTGCCAGATCGTGGAGGGCGACGTGGCCTCCAAGCTGCAGCGCTACCTGCCCACGGGCCGCGTGGCGCACATCCAGATCGCGGGCGTGCCCGGCCGCCATGAGCCCGACCAGGGCGAGCTGAACTACCCCTATCTCTTTGACACCATCGACGCGCTGGGCTACCGCGGCTGGGTGGGCTGCGAGTACCGCCCCGCGGCGGGCACCTCGCAAGGACTGGGCTGGCGCGACCGGGCGGTACGCAAGACTGCGTAAGGGAATGCGTTAATGAATGTAACAAGACTCCGGCAGTAGAGTGCCCGGCTACCGGCAGCAAGTCGGGGCTTTGCATTGATCCCCAGGAGACATCCCCCATGGCCGCACCCCTTGCCAACAACCGCTCGGTCGCGCGCCAGGTCACGCTGGCCAGCATTGCGCTGGTTGCCCTGGTCCTGGTGCTGGTGGGTGTGGCCATCTCCGTGCTGACCGAGCGCAGCACCCGCGCCCAGGTCGTGGCCAGCGTGGGCAACACGGCGCAGAGCGTGGCCCAGTCGCTGGATGCCGCCGACAACACCAACCGCGAGCTGGTGCAGCTCACGATGAAGGGCTTTCAGCGCTACTTTGACGCGGCCATGCACCTGGACGAGGCCACGGGCGAGCTGCGCAGCTACGGCGCCCTGGTGAACGGGGACTACGGCTCGGTGGACAAGTTCGCCAGCGAAACCGGCGGCATCGCCACCGTGTTCGTCCGAAAGGGCGACGACTTCGTGCGCGTCACCACCTCGGTCAAGAACGAGAAGGGCGAGCGCCAGCAGGACACGCCGCTTGCGCGCGCCGACCCGGCCTACGCCGCCGTCAGCAAGGGCGAGCCCTACACCGGCGTCACCGTGGTGGGCGGCAAGCCGTACATGGGCCACTATCTGCCCGTCAAGGATGGATCGGGCAAGGCGGTGGCGCTGCTCTTTGTCGGCAACGACATCAGCGTGTTCCACGCCATGCTGCAAAAGCAGGTGGCGCAGACGAAGTTCTTCGAGCACGGCGGGGCGTACCTGATCAACCCCGGCGCCTCGCTGGACCAGGCCACGTTCGTGTACCACGCCACGGCGCGCGGCAAACGCGTGCTGGAAGCCTACCCCGACGCCAAGCCCTTCTTCGAAGCGCTGGCCGCCGCGCCCGACGGCTTTGTGCGCAAGGCCGCGCCCGTGCTGGGCGAGGGCGGCGCCGACCCCTGGGCGCTCATGCGCAAGACCGGCGGAGGCTGGTGGGTGGTGGCCGAGGTGCCCGACGGCGAAGCCCTGGCCAGCCAGCGCGGCGTCATGCTGGCCGTGTGGGGCCTGATGGCCGTGGCCGTGGTGCTGCTGGCCATCGGCCTGTTCGTCATGCTGCGCCGGGGCGTGAGCCGCCCGCTGCACGACCTGACCCAGGCCATCACGCTGGTGGCGCAGGGCGACCTGACGGAAACCTTCCGCACCACGCGGCGCGACGAGATCGGCGCGCTGGTGCAGGAGGTCGAGGGCATGCGCCAGCGCTATACCCACATGCTGCAGCAGGTGCGCACGGCGGTGGACAGCATCACCACCGCCAGCGCCGAGATCGCCAGCGGCAACCAGGACCTGTCGGCCCGCACCGAGGCCACGGCCAGCAGCCTGGCCCAGACGGCGCAGAGCATGGACCAGCTCACGGCCACTGTGCGCCAGTCGGCCGATGCGGCGCGCCAGGCCAACCAGCTTGCCAGCACCGCCGCCGAAGTGGCCGCGCGCGGCGGCCAGGTGGTGGGCGAGGTGGTGACCACCATGGGCGACATCAACCAGAGCTCGCGCAAGATCGCCGACATCATCGGCGTGATCGACTCCATCGCGTTCCAGACCAACATCCTGGCGCTCAACGCGGCGGTGGAAGCCGCCCGTGCGGGCGAGCAGGGCCGGGGCTTTGCCGTGGTGGCGTCGGAAGTGCGCAGCCTGGCCGGGCGCAGTGCCGAGGCCGCGCGCGAGATCAAGCAGCTCATCGGCGCCAGCGTGGAGCGCGTGGAATCGGGCGCGCGCCTGGTGCAGAACGCGGGCACGACCATGGACGAGATCGTGGGCTCGGTCAAACGGGTGGGTGACATCATTGGGGAGATCACGTCGGCGTCGGGCGAGCAGTCCGACGGCATTGGCCAGGTCAATACCGCCGTCAACCAGCTCGACCAGATGACGCAGCAGAATGCTGCGCTGGTGGAACAGTCGGCCGCTGCCGCCCAGAGCCTGCGCGAGCAGGCCACCCGCCTGGCGGGCGCCGTGCAGGTGTTCAAGCTCTCGCGCGGCGATGGCGCAGCGATCCAGGGCGGCCCGGGCTACGTCCCCCGCACGGCCCTGGCCGGGCCCATGGCGCAGACCGGCGACGGCGAAGGGCAGCACGCGCCCGGCAGCGGCGCCCGGGCGCCAGCCCAGCTGCAATAGGGCACGCCACCGGTGCGGGTGGTCATCCGGTGGTTTGCGGCCTGTAGTCCTTGGTTTATGCTGGCCTGATTTCTTTCATACCCCCGCCCACCTGCATTTATGGCCGCCCACGTCCCCACCATGCTGGCAATGATCATTGCCAGCTC
>DAIQRN010000254.1:0-4595 GCA_036786185.1 Acidovorax sp.
GCCCAAGGCGGTGCGCGCCAGCAGGTACACATAGGGGTACAGCGAGAAGATGAACACCCACACCGCGCCGCCCAGGCTGCGCACCTCGGGCAGCAGGCGGCCCTCCCACCCGAAGGTGTTGCGCAGGCCCACCTGCAGCGGCCCGCTGAACTGCAGGAAGTCGGTATAGGCATAGGCCGTGACGTACGCGGGCATGGCCAGCGGCAGCAGCAGCAGCCATTCGAACGTGCGGCGGCCCGGGAAGTCGAACAAGGTCACCGTGGCCGCCGCCGCCGTGCCCACGATGGCCGCGCCCAGCGCCACCAGCAGGCTGAGCCACAGCGTGGTCCACAGGTAACCGGGCAGCACCGTGGCCGCCATCTCGCGCAAGATGGACAGGGACTGCGCGCCATCGCCCCCCGGCGTTGAAAACGGCAGCCACGACGCCAGCACCGCCAGCACGGGCAGCGACAGGAATCCAGCCAACAGGATCAGGGGAATGGCGCGAAGGGCAAAGGGCGAACGGCGCAAGGCAGAGGGCTCGGCAGAGGTAAGACGGCGCAAACCCACCCCAGGCTTCGGCCGGGCGACACTCAGGAATGCAAATGCGAATTTTAAGCATTCATGAGCGCGCCTAAAATACGGGCATGTTTTTAGAGGTCTCCCAACTCGACGTGCGCTACGCGGGCGGCGCACAAGCCGCCGTGCACGGCGTCACGCTCAGCCTGAACGCGGGCGACATCGGCGTGCTGATCGGTCCGTCGGGCTGCGGCAAGACCACGCTGCTGCGCGCCGTGGCGGGGCTGGAGCCCGTGTCGGGCGGCGAGATCCGCCTGACCAAGAGCGTGGTGAGCAGCGCCAGCCTGAGCGTGCCGCCCGAGCTGCGGCGCATTGGCATGGTGTTTCAGGACTACGCGCTGTTCCCGCACCTGTCGGTGGGCCGCAACGTGGCCTTTGGCATCCACCAGCTACCGCGCGCCGAGCAGGCCGCGCGCGTGGCCGAGGTGCTCAAGCTCGTGGGCCTGGAAGGCAGCGAGCAGCGCTTTCCGCACGAGCTGTCGGGCGGCCAGCAGCAGCGCGTGGCCCTGGCCCGCGCCCTGGCGCCCCGCCCCCAGCTCATGCTGCTGGACGAACCGTTTTCCAACCTGGACGTGGACCTGCGCGAGCGCCTGGCGCACGAGGTGCGCGGCATTCTGAAGGCGGCGGGCGCCACGGCCCTGTTCGTGACGCACGACCAGTTCGAGGCCTTTGCCATTGGCGACGTGATCGGCGTGATGCACGAAGGCCATCTGCACCAATGGGACGATGCCTACACCCTCTACCACCGCCCCGCCACGCGCTTTGTGGCCGACTTCATCGGGCATGGCGTGTTTGCCCCGGCCACGCTGGTGCAGCGCGGCAACAACGTGGTGGCGCAGACACCGCTGGGCGAACTGACCGACCTGGACGAATGCCCCCTGCCCGGCAGCTACCCCGGCGGCGAATGCGACGTGCTGCTGCGCGCGGACGACATCGTGCACGACGACCACGCCCCGGTGCAGGCGCAGATCGTGCGCAAGTCGTTTCGGGGGTCGGAGTTTCTGTACACGCTGCGCCTGGCCAGCGGCCACACCGTGGTGGCCCATGTGCCCAGCCACCACGACCACGCCCTGGGCGAATGGATCGGCATCCGCGCCCAGGTGGACCACGTGGTGACGTTTCCGCGCGAACGGGGCACCGGGGTTTAAGTCAAATCAGGCTCCAGCGCTTATCTGGCAAGCGCTGGCAGCTATGCTTTTTGACAAACCCATCCCCTTTGGGCGTGCGGACCATTCAGGATTTGCCCTTGCGCTGCAGGCCTTCCAGCGCGTTCAGGTCCACCTGCGACAGGTAGCCCTGCAGGTCTATCACGCCCTTGTTTCGCCCAATTCGAATACGACGTTACCCGCATCATCCATCTTGACGGACTGCGCTGCAGGCGGCCATTCAACGAAATATACGAACACCGCTCAATTTCATTCAATAGTCATTTTTAACAAATTGACTGAAAATTTCCATCCACTTAGTTGCTTCTTTTTCTGCCGATTTCGATCCACCACCGAAATCAAAGGCGATCCTCCACTCAGGAAAATCAATGTCTTTTACTCTAACAAAAAAACCTGAGCCGTTTTCGTTCTGCTGGCGATTGTTCATATTTTGGGCTATTCCAGCCAAATTACCAGTCACAACAGATCCACCTGAGTAAATCTTGTACTCCCATTCTCTGATCTGATCAAATTCGTACAACTTCAATTTTTCTGTACTACCGAGCAGGAGTTTTTTCTCCTTTTTATTTATTGCAATAGCTGTTCCGCCATAACAGTGCTTGTAGTCAGCCGCTTGAACAAACGGAAGAGACAAAAATTCATTTTCGGACTTATTGCTCGATATTTCTTTGAATATTTTTACCAAACTAAAAACAGCAAGAGCAATACCCAAAACAACAAAACCACCACCAACCTTTTCGCCCCAGCTCGCAAAGATCACAAACAAACCGATGATCAACAAAACATAATTCATATTTTTTCCAATACTTATTTATAAACCAAATATGCAAACAGCCAATTATTTCGTTTTAACCTCACACAAAATCACGCACATAAATTTTATTGCAAAAATAATATTATCAATCACCAATATTCACCACACATTTTTCAGCATGAACCGAACCGAATATATAGTAGAGGAATTTGCTATTTCCTAGATCGAGCAAAGCATTAGAAGAGTTATTCAAAAATCGAAATTTACGCGATTGATTAAATAAAATTTCTTTGGAAGCAAAAATACTTTGCGATGCCTGCATAAATAATCTAACAACGGATTTTTATGGCTCATGTGCAAGTAAATGGATCATATAGTAAATTATTTTTCGCACTTACTCACAACTCGTCGCCCAAAGTGTGACGTTTTTCGCATTCAAAGCTCTTGAGTAAGTGGGCAGCAAAGGCTTTCCTTCCACTCTGTGCAGCCCACGCTTCAGGTCCTGATAGGTCACCTGTCGATGTTCGCCGAGTCAGGGATACTCCGACGTTGGATTTTTACCCAGCTCGTATCTGTCGAGCGGTTGATCGATCAGCTGCGGCGCAGGGTATCCACTATTTCGTGCAGGTGCTGCGTCCAGGCGCGGCGGTCGCGCCCGCCCGCCAGCTCGGGCGTGCCGTAATGCACCACTGCCTCTATGGGCGGGGCGCTGAGCGTGCGCCAGATCGAGCCCAGCAGGGTTTCGTCGCCGATGTAGCTGGGCGCAAAGCTGGTGGCGCCAGTGGCTTTGTCAACAAACCGCAGCCCCACGGGCTGCACCGGCGCATCGGCCGCCACGGCGGCTTGCAGCAGGTTGGCATGGAAGGGCAACATGGCTCGGCCATCGCCCGTGGTGCCCTCCGGAAACACCCCCAGCACCTCGTTGCGCTGCAGGGCTTCTTGCATGGTGCGCACCATGCGCATGGCGTCGCGGCGCGAGGTGCGTTCGATGTACAGCGTGCCGCCAGCAGTGGCCAGCGTGCCAATCAAGGGCCAGCCCTGCACGTCGGATTTGGAGACAAAGCGGCAGTGCCGCGCCGCGTGCATCACCGGGATGTCGAGCCACGAGATGTGGTTGGCCACCAGCATCACCGGGCCGGTGACCGGGGGCTGGCCCAGGATGCGCAGGCTGATGCCCGCATGGGCCAGCAGCTCCATCGACCACACCTGCACGCGGGCGTGCTGCTGGTCCGGCGACAGCGACGGGAACCGCAGCGCCACGATCCACAGGCCCTTGGCAATATGGCCCAGCAGCCGCAAGAGGCGCCAGCTGGCGCGCAGGAACTTCACGGCCGGGCCTTGCTATCGCAGCGTCGCGCTGTCTCAGCTGCGGTCGAAAGCAACCTGCCCGCCCACCAGGGTCATGCGCACGCGGCCGGGCAGCTCGTAGCCCGAGAACGGCGTGTGCTTGCCCTGGCTGGCGAGCGCGTCGTCCTGCACCGTCCACCCGGCCTGCGGGTCGAAGATGCACAGGTCGCCCACGCCGCCTTCCACGATCTGGCCCACGCTGGCCTGCAGGGTGCCCAGCGCATTGCCCAGCACGCGTGCGGGCTCGGCGGTGACCACGGCCAGCGCGCGCTGCAAGGGCACGCCGCTGTCCTGCGACCACTTGAGTGCCAGCGACAGCAGCAGCTCCAGGCCGGTGGCGCCGGGTTCGGCCTCGGCAAATGGCAGGGTCTTGGCGTCTTCATCGACCGGGGTGTGGTCGGACACCAGCGCATCGATGGTGCCGTCCAGCAGCGCCGCGCTCAGTGCGTCGCGGTCGCGCTGCTGGCGCAGCGGTGGCGTCAGGCGCGCGCGGCTGTCGAAGAAGCCGATGTCGTTCTCGGTCAGGTGCAGCGTGTTGATGCTGATGTCGCACGTCACCTGCAGGCCGTCTGCCTTGGCGCTGCGCACCAGGTCAATGCCCGCCGCGCTGCTGAGGCGGCACAGGTGCACGCGCGCGCCGGTGGTCTTGAGCAGCTCGAAGATGGTGTGCAGCGCAATGGTCTCGGCCGCCACGGGCACGCCCGACAGGCCCAGGCGCGTGGCCAGCGGGCCGCTGGCGGCCACGCCCTTGCCCAGGTGCATCTCTTGCG
>DAIQRN010000255.1:0-4590 GCA_036786185.1 Acidovorax sp.
TCGCGCAAGGCGATGCTGTTCTTTTCCAGGGTTTGGGGATCTGCCGCCAGCATGGCGGCGGAGACTTTTTCGATCAGCTGCTCAACAGCCGAGAGAGATTCTTCCAGCGACATGGCGCATTGTGCGATGAACCACGCCAGCCTGCCAAGCCAATCCGTGAATATGAACCGATGGATGGAAAAGCGCGGTGATCAGCCGCGCGAGCGGGACAGGATTTCCTGGGCGTTGGAGAGCATCTTGTCGGCAACAGCCTCTGCATTCACCGAGAACGTGCCTTTTTCAATGGCTGCGCGCACGGCCTTGACCTTGTTGGCGTCGAAATCGCCGGTGGCACGGCCCGTTTGCTCCAGGGCACGGGCAGCGGTGGAGACGGTGACAGGCACACCGGCGGCGGACGCAGCCTGTGCACCCTTTGCAGCTCCTTCAGCAGCGCTGGCAGGACTTTTGGCTTGCTTGGCAAGCCCCGTCTGCGCCAATGCGCCCGGGAGTTCCGGTTTTTGACCTATCTTCATCGCTCTCTCCACCACCCCGTGTGATCGTGGGGCTCAGTAGCAATGTTTTCGACCTATGCCGCCCGGACTTTAGCGGTTTATCGCGTGTTGCGGCTTAAAGAGTGACATCCACCGTTCCGTTTTCAGCAACAGTCCCACTCACTACACGACCATTATCCATGCGGATGCGCACAACCTGCCCCGCCGAGCCCGCCGACATCGCCCGCCCCGCCGACGAGATCGCGTAGCCCGGCCCCTGGGCCATCACCTTGACCTGGGCCCCCGCACGAAACAGCTGGGGGGCGCGCACCATGGCCTGGCGCAGCGCCTGGCCTGCTGCCAAGGGACGGGCAGCCACCTGGCCCACCCACAGATCCGGGTTCGCCATGATGGGGGCGGATTCCGCCGCCCAGTCCACCTCGGCCTCGACCGCATCGCCCGCCGTGAGCGTGGCGCCAGCCGCTACCGGCGCGGCCAGCACCCAGGCCGGGCCAAAGGCCTTGACGGTGACGGGCAGGTACACGTTCCATGCGGTGGCACCTTCCACGCAGCGCAGCCCGATGCGCGTGCGGCCCCACAGGCGCGAGCCAGTGGGCAAATAGGGCTCCACCCGCGCGCAGGGCGCCAGCCGCAGCCGCGAATCCAGCGAGCCAATGCTCACTTCCATGCGCAGCGGCAGCCCGGCGGACTGGGTTTGCGCCATGGCGTCGTCCAGCCAGCGCTGGGTCAGTGGCCCAAGCTCGGCCACCGGGTCGGCCGCCGTCTGGGCAAAGGTGCTGCCACTGGCAGCAAGGCCCAGCGCCAGCAGGGCACGGAAGAAAAAGCGCGATGGGGTCATGGGGCCTCCTGGGCATCTGCGGCCCGGCGCCCAGCGCACAGACCATTTCACCCCTGCAACTATAGGCAGCCGCACCGCGCGCAAACCCCGGAACTGCGCACCCATCTCCGCGTTCTTCGCGCTTTAGAAAAAGGCCGGTTTCTCCACAATCAAGCCACGCCGCAAAGCCCCCACTCCCGAGGGACCGGCGCCATGGCCACCGCAAGGTGCGAGGCACACATGCTTGACAAGATGACCCACCGACTGGACTTTCTCGGCAACGCGCTCACGCTGCGTGCCGAGCGCCAGCGCACCATCGCCAGCAACATTGCCAACGCCGACACGCCGGGCTACGTCGCGCGCGACTTCAACTTCAGCGAGGCGCTGCGCGAGGCCACGGGCCACAGCAGCGCCAATGGCACCCTGGGCAGCCCCAAGCTCGCTGCCGCAGCGGCTGGCACGGCGGGCACCACCGACGCCCGCCACATCCCGCTGCCAACGGCACGCATGGGGTCTGGCACGGGTGCCCTGGGCTACGCCGTGCAGACCCAGCCCAGCCTGGACAACAACACCGTCGATCTGGACCGCGAACGCGCCAATTTCGTGGACAACGCCGTGCGCTACGAGGCCACGCTGCGCTTCATCAACGGCAACGCCAAGACCATGCTGAGCGCCATCCAGGGCCAGTAAAGGAGTGTTCCCATGTCGATGTTCTCCATCTTCAACGTATCGGGCAGCGCCGTCAGCGCCCAGTCCCAGCGCCTGAACGTGGTGGCCAGCAACCTGGCCAACGTCGATGCCGTGGCCGGCCCCGACGGCCAAGCCTACAAGGCGCGCCAGGTGGTGTTCCAGACCACGCCCATGGGGGCCGACAGCTCGGCCGGCGTGCGCGTCGCTGCCATCAATGAAAGCGACACCCCCGGCCGCCGCGTACACGACCCCAGCCACCCCTCGGCCGACGCCGAGGGCTACGTCACCCACTCCAACGTGAACGCGGTGGAGGAGATGGTCAACATGATCTCCGCCTCGCGCTCGTACCAGAACAACGTCGAGGTCATGAACACTGCCAAGACGCTGCTGCTCAAGACCCTGCAGATGGGTCAGTAAGCACCTAGAAAAAGGCCAGCACCATGATCCTCAACCCCATAGGCACCACCGCCAACGTCAACTCCGGCACGTCCGCCAACGCGTCCACCGACCCGGCGGCGATGCAGGACCGCTTCCTCAAATTGCTCGTTGCGCAATTGAACAACCAGGACCCAATGAACCCCCTGGACAACGCGCAGATGACCACGCAAATGGCGCAGATCAACACCGTGACGGGCATCCAGACGCTGAACCTGACCATGCAGACCATGGCCGAACAGTTCACCACCATGCAGCAAATCCAGGGCATCAGCATGATCGGCCGCTCGGTGCTGACTGAGGGCAATCACCTGACAGTGAGCGAAGAAGGCCAAGCCAGCGGTGCTTTTGTACTGAATGGATCAGCTACCAATGTCAAGGTGGAAGTTGTCACCCCCGGCGGCGTTTTGGTGGACACCATCGACATGGGCGCTCAGGAAAAAGGCCGCCACGACTTCGAGTGGGACTCCACCAAATACAGCGGCAGCGCGTCCGATCTGCGCTTTCGCATTGTCGCCACCAACCAGGAGGGCACCGTCGCCAGCATGCCGCTCATGCAGTCGCAGGTGGTGGCCACGGGCTCCAACGCTGGCGCGCTCACCCTCACGCTGGCCAACGGCGAAGTCGTCAGCTACGCCAACGTCCAAGGCGTTCTCTGACGCGCCACACCATCTCCCTGCAACACACCTACCGCACTCCAGGAGCACACCATGGGTTTCCAACAAGGCCTGTCGGGTCTGAATGCCTCGGCCAAGAACCTCGACGTCATCGGCCACAACATCGCCAACTCCAACACCACGGGTTTCAAATCCTCGCGCACCGAGTTCGCTGCCATGGTGGCCACGGCAATTGGTAGCGCTGGCGGCAAGAACTCCGGCATCGGCGTCGAAGTGGCAGCCATTGCCCAGCAGTTCACCCAGGGCAACCTCACCGTCACGGGAAACAGCCTGGACGTAGCCATCAACGGCAACGGCTTCTTCACGCTGCAGATGCCCGATGGCTCGCGCGCCTACACCCGTGACGGGTCCTTCAAGCTGGACACCTTCGGCAACGTGGTCACCAACAGCGGCGCCAAGGTGATGGGCTACACCACCGACCCGAGCACCGGGCTGCGCACCTCCAGCACGCCAGCCCCCCTGACTTTCCCCACGTCGGCCCCCATCCCGGCCAAACAGACCACCGAGATCACAGCAGCCTTCAATCTTGATGCGCGCGCCCCCGACGCGGCCGGCAACCCTGCGGCCACGCCCCCCATTCCCGCCACACCGCGCTCGACCTATGGCACATCGCTTAACGTCTACGACAGCCAGGGCGTGGCCAAGCCCGTGAGCTTGTATTTCGAGAAGAACGGCGCCAACACCTGGGACGTGTACACCGAGCTCGACGATCCCACGGCCGTGCCCCCCGTGGTGGCTACGCCCATCGGCCAGATCACCTTCGACAACGACGGAAAGATCACCGGTCCCGCTGCCGCACCTCCAGCGACCGGCTTCAACCTGCCGCTGACCATCACCCCCACACCGCCCAACCCCAACGGCCTGCCCACCTACACCGTGCAGCTGAACCTGGACGACGTCACCCAGTTCGGTACCAAGTTCGCCGTCTCGGAACTCACGCAGGACGGCTACACCTCGGGCCAGCTCACAGGCATCAACATTGGTGACGATGGCGTCATCCTGACGCGCTACTCCAACGGCGTGACCCGCTCCGAAGGCCAGGTCGCCCTGGCGAGCTTCCGCAACACCCAGGGCCTGGCGGCCGTGGGCGGTAACAACTGGGTGGAGACCTACGAGTCGGGCCAGCCCGTACTGGGCACCCCCACGGACGGCAACTTCGGCGCGCTGCGCTCGGGGGCGCTGGAAGACTCCAACGTGGACCTCACGGCGGAGCTGGTGAACATGATGACCGCGCAGCGCGCCTACCAGGCCAACGCGCAGACCATCAAGACGCAGGACCAGGTGATGTCCACCCTGGTCAACCTGCGCTGATCCACCGCGCCTTGATTATTGAATAAAAACAGCCTCTAGCGCCCGCCCATCAAGCGCAAGCAGCTACACATTGAATAGCAAACGGAGAACCCTGCCATGGACCGCATCATCTATACCTCGATGACCGGCGCGAACGCAGCCGCCCACCGGCAGGCCGTGCTGTCCAACA
>DAIQRN010000256.1:0-4577 GCA_036786185.1 Acidovorax sp.
CGCAGGGCGTGGTCAGCGTCCTGTTCCAACTTGTGGGGCAAAAACAAGCCGCCGTTAAGGTAGGGGATTTGCCCCGTGAGTGCCTTGGCCTGTGGGCTGCGGTCGGCCTCGGGCTTGGCAAAGGCTTCAAAAAACAGGGCGGCCAGAAACTCGCCATAGAAAAGGTTGGCACCGCGTTGCTCACTTATTTGTAGCTGCTCACGCAGGTAGTCAAAGCGCTGGCTGCCATTTTGATCCTGCAAAAAGCCTTTCTTTTGCAGGAACCAGACGAACATGAGGCGGTTGAGCAACACACTGGCGTACCAGCGTTTGTCGCGTTCGTTGTCTATGCCTTGTATGTGCTCCAGCAGGGCCAGGTGCTGGTCTTGGTAGGCCTTGAAGAATTTTTTGGTGGTTTTTTCTACGTCCAGCGCCGCAGCGATGCGGCGGGCGGCTTCCAGCACGGGCAGACGGCCAGCGGTGTCCAATTCGGACAGCTCGACCACCATGGCCTGGAGTTTGCTGGCGAACAGGTCAACCGGCTGGCCTTTGAAGTATTCGTGGCGGCGCGATGTCAGGCGGGGCTTGCACGTCTCGGGGTGTTTGTCACGCTTGACCCAGTACCACTGGCTTTGGCTGGCTTCGTGTTGCTGGTTGGTAAAGATGAGCAGGTTCTCCGCGTGGCTATGGGCGACGTGCCGCCACACCTTCATGCGCAAGGCTTCATCAGGCCAGCCCCCGTCCACCACCACCTGGATGGCCACCACGCCGCCCAACTCGGCCACAATGCGGTGGCTGTAGGCGGTGTCTCCAGCTTGGTCCGCCTGCCAGTCGCGGCCTGCTGCAGGCCGATTCCAGCCCAGCACATCTATGAAGAGGCGCTGAAAGTCAAACGCCTTGAGGTGTTCTTCAAAGGCAGGGAAATTGAGTTGAGCCATGTCGAATCTATTGTTTACTCGGCTACCAAGCCCAGAGAGCACACCACGCGAGGCTCCCTCAATGCGGCGTCGTCTTCGGCATAGGTCAGCCGCCCTTCTTCGCGCAGCGACTTGACGGCTTCGGTCAACTCAGCGTCGTTCACACCGCTGCGCATCAGGCGGTTGAGCAGGTCAGCCGCTGTTTCCAGCAGGGGGCGCTGGTACATGTCGTCCAGTGCACGTTCCAGCTCTTCGTCGCGGAACAAGGTTTGCATTTGCTCTGTAGCGCAGGCTTTGAGGCGCTCGTAAGTACGGCGGCGTGGGCTGCTGGGGCGACCCAGGCCGCCGCCTACAGCTTTGTCTTGGCTCACGGCCAGTTGCAGGCCGGTGGCCACCAGGTCGTGGTGTTGGGGCAGGCGCTGCACGGCGGGTGTCGCAGGCTCGCACTCTGCAGCGCGCAGCACGGTAAATTGCGACTCGGTCACCGTCTTGCCGTTGGCACCCACCCAGGCCAGGTGGTCGTTGCCTTCGGGGGATTTCACGTAGACCAGCGCGCCGCCTTTGGCAGCGTCCGCACCCAGCAGAGGAAATCGGCTTTCATCCAGCGCAAAGCCTTTGGCCGAATACACCACGGGCGGCAAGGCTTCCACGGTGCGGGCCAGGTCGGCGTTGTCTTGGGTGGCCTGCTTCCAGATTTGCCAGGCGTATGAGGCCAGGTCCACTTCGTCGTCGCCGTCGTCCAGCACACCTTGCTTTTCGGTGTACAGGTCCCGAATGGTGGCGGCATCGTCGTCCTCAAAAAAGGCTTCGTCGGTGCCCACCACTTCGGCGTTTTCTTTCAGGCGCTGGCGGATGCGGGATCGCAGCTGAATGAGCTGTTCCACACCATCAGCGGGCAGGAATGAATAGCAATGGATTTCTTCGGCCCGCTGGCCGATACGGTCTACGCGGCCTGCACGTTGTATGAGGCGGATGATGGCCCAGGGTAGATCGAAGTTGACCACCACATTGCTGTCTTGCAAGTTCTGCCCTTCGGAGAGCACATCGGTACAGATGAGCACGCGCACCTCATCGGCCTTGCTCACGCTCTTGTTATTGGACTTGGGGCTGAAGCGGCAGGCTATGTCGTAAGGGTCTGCGCTAGCACCTGTGGCCAGTGCTACGTGGCTGATCCCTGCTTTGCGGGCCTCGCGGGCGAGGTAGCGCGCGGTGTCAGCAAATTGGGTGAAGATGAGCACCTTGTCTTTGCCATGCGTTTGCGTGAGCAACTTGTGCAGGGCCTGCCATTTGTGGTCTCTGTCTGCATCCCAAGGTTCTTGGCTGTTCAGTAGCTCGGTCAATCGCTGGGTGTCGTGCGCCAGGTCTTCCGCCAGCTTGGCTTTGAACAATGTGGGGCGAATCCATTTGAAGCGCTTTTTGTAGTCGCGCACGTACTGCTCGTACACCGCCTTGGCACGGGCCATGTCGCTGGGCACACCGTCTTCATCGGTTACGGCGTCAAACAGGCCGTCCAGCAGGTCTTCGTTATCCCCTTCCAGGCCTTCGGCGTCTTCGTCTACCCGTTCGATGTCGAGCAGACCAGCGTCCAGCACGCCCAGGGGTAGGTCCAGGCCATTTTCAATGGCGTACAGATAGACCTGGTTGCGCAGAACGTGTCGGTCAATGGACTGAAGGAAGGAGAATCCATTGGACTCCAGGCGCTTGAACAGGTTGGTGCGGCAAAAGCCCATGAGGCGCTTGCCCGCACGGCCCAGGTTTTCAAGGATTTTGCGCTCGGACGGAGTGGCCTGCTTTTCCTCTTGTGGGTTGAGGTACAGACCCAGTCCGTAGCGAGGCACGTGCAGGGCGTTGATCTGGTCCACTACCTCACGCGAGTACAGGCGTGCATAGCGGTCCGCCGTGTCACTTTCATCCACCGCAAAAGTGACAGAAAGCGGCTTGCGCACGGGGAAGTAGCGTTTTTCTCCGTCTTTGCCGCTGATGAAGCGGCGGCCATGCTTGTCGGCCTCGGTGTAGTGCTGGAGGATGAAGCTGCGCGTGCGGCGCACCATGTACAGGCGAATCAGTTCGCGCCAGTCGTCGAACTCGTCGCTTTTTTCAATGGCAAGGATGGAGTGCACACGGCATTGGTTCTTGCGCTCAAACTCGGCTTCACTGATTCCGTATTTGCGCATGTGCCGCTCGGGGCGAATGCCGATGTTGGCCTTCTCATCAATGAACAGGCGCAACTGTGCGGAGAGGTCGTGCTTGGTCTTGTTGTAAGGCGTCGCGGTCAGCAGGATGACTTTGGCATCGCAGCTCTTGATGTATTCCGCAATGGCTTTGTAGCGCCGACCTTCGCGGTTGCGCAGGTTATGGCTTTCGTCAATGAGTACCAAGCGGTAGCGCTTGAGGTTGGGCAGCTTTTTGGTGACCTGAGACACTGGCAGCACCATGCCGCGCAGGCCGTATTCTGTGCGGTAGTGCTCCCACATCGGCTCCAAGTTTTTGGGGCAAATGATGAGTGTTTCGTAGCCTAGGTCGTCCTCAAACATGCGGGCCAGGGCGGTGGCCATCATGGTTTTTCCAAGGCCCACCACGTCGCCAATCATCACGCCGCCACGGCGATGCAAGTGTCGGGCGGCAATCTTGACAGCGCTTTTTTGAAACTCGAACAGCTCTTGCTCAAAGCGGGCTGGAAGGCGGAACTGACTCAAGCCTGCACGCGCTTCGGTGCTGAGGTGGTACGCAATGTTCAGATAGATGTGGTACGGAGAAATGGCCTCTTCCCGTGCCCAACTGCTCTCGATGATGGTGGCCAGGTCAGCAGATACATCCAGCGCCCATCGGTCTGCCCAACGCGCATCGAACCACTTGGAAAGGTGCTGAGTACCCAAGTGATCCAGCACATCGACATTCAGCTCACCATGCTTGGAAAGCCCGGCCAGCGTGAGGTTGCTGCTGCCTACAAAACCGGTGATGGGGTTGTTGACATCATCACGAAAGAGTAGGTAGAGCTTGGCGTGCAGTGGATAGGGTAGGAAAAGCTTCACTATCACTTGACCGCTGCGCAGTTGTCGAGCCAGGCGGCGCAGCCCTGCCTCGTCTTGCCCCGTTGGAATTCCCAAAGTGATTTGCTCGCGCAAGTGCGAAGCAAACTGCATCTTCAACCGACTGGCGGTAGCGTTGTCTATCAGCCCTTCGTCTGGGGTCTGGCTATAAAGAGCCCGAATCTCATCATGGGGTGGACGCTGCATGCCCACCAGAACACGGCAGACCTGCCCATTCTGCGGATTCCAAGGCTGCACCAAATCATCGACGGCTTGCCACCCCCGTAAGTTGAGGTAGCCCACACAAAAGTCCGCACGTTTGGAAACGCTCAACGAAGACCGCAGCGCACCTAAAAGATCTTGTTGGATATTGTCAAAAATGCGAGACATGCAGACCCGGGGAACAAACAAATGGAGTAGCGCATTGTGCCTTCACTGTTGGCGCAGCTTCCATCCAGCTTGTGAAGCAACACCTGGGTTCTTGACTTTAAAAGTCTCAGTTTGTCCAGTGGCCGACTGGCTCATCGACATGGGCCCCGAGGGCGGTGCGGGCGGTGGCACGGTGGTGGGGGTAGGCACGCCCGAGGAGCTGGCGGTCAACCCGGCCAGCCACACGGGGCGGTATCTGGCACCGTATTTGCGCAAAGAATCT
>DAIQRN010000257.1:0-4572 GCA_036786185.1 Acidovorax sp.
GGCAATGGCAACCGTGGAAGCAAAGCACCGGCCCACGAACACCCGAGGGTAAGGCGACGGCGTCACGTAACGCCTGGCAGGGCGGGCACCGGGCGCAACTGCGGGAGCTGACCCAGGCGCTGAATGCCGAGCTGGCCGAAATGCGCAGGATCAACAACATGGCGCGGGGCTGATCGGGACACAGAATCGGCAAAATGCAACAGAGAGTAGAAAATATGCAACGCAGGATGAGCAGGTTTTGAGGGCACAGATTGGCCCCAGAAATCGGGGTATCACGACCGGCACCGGGGAACAAATCGGGGAACAAAGCGCAAAAATGCATTGACTTTTTCATTTCAAATCAATTACTTGCGACATTCATTCAGTAGACGCCAGCCCACCATAATGTGAAATCCCAACCCTTATCGGTTGGGATTTTTTTTGCCCGTTTCCCCAGTGTTGGCGCGGTTTCGGGCGGTTTCCTCTTGAGCACGGCCCTGCCGAAGTCGTCGGTTTCGGCGAACTTTCCGCCGTTTTTCTCTCTCTGTTCTCCGTTTGCCTCTTGAGCATTCATGAGGCCACATCCTTATAAATCAACGGGTTGAGATGTGCCGGTTTGAATTGGAATCTGCTCTGGAGAACGGAGAAAAAATATGAAATCGCGTCCGCAAGGCTTGGCGGTCGTTGGCGTATTCACCCCGACTGGCCGTCGCCGGGTTGGCTCAGGATTTCGCGATCCAGCTTGGCGAGGCCAGGCAGATTCCAGCGGATCGCCATGCCATCGGGCTGCAGCGTGACCCGTTCCACGAGCGTCAGCATCAGGTTCGCCTGTGTCTTGTCGATGAACAAGTGCCACACCGCGTCGAGTCTGCTCAACGCCAGGATGATGCTTGCTTCATCAATGGCAGGGTCGCCACCACATTCAGCAAGCAGCCCAGCCAGCAACGCTTGCGGATTGCGAAACTGGCCCCGAATGTGGTGAATGACGGCATTGTGCAATTCGGTGGTTGCCAAATTCACCGGTGCCTTGGTGTCACCCTCCGCCTTATCGCCAGTAGGCGCGATGTAGTAGCGGTAGCGCCGATCTTGCCGTGCCGAGGATTCAAAGCAGGTAAACGCCCGCCCGTCATGCCAGAACAAGCGACCTGCCAGTGGAAAATCCAGCAGATTACGATCTTTGGTCGGCACACCGGTGCGGCGTGCGCGCTGCGCCATGACCTCATGAACCTGATTCCAAAGCGCCAGATCGACGATCGGCGTGTGCTGGCCACGATGCCAGTCACCCTCGTAATAGACCTCGCCGATCAGCATCCGGTTATTCAGCAGCCGGTATACGGCATTGCGGTCGAAGGGCTGGCCACCGCGCTTCTTGCCGTCGCGTGTCACCCAATGCTTGGTCTTGTAGCCGCGCTTTTGCAGGAAGTCGACCAGTTCGCCCATGGAGCCGAAATCCAGAAAGCGCCGAAAAATGTCCCGCACCATGCCCGCTTCAGCATCGACCACTGCGAGGCGCTGCTGATGGTCAACACGGTAACCCAATGGTGCGCCATTGCCTTGCCACAAGCCGTTGGCCCGTGTGGCAGTGAGCTTTTCCCGGGTGCGCTCACCAATGAGCTCTCGCTCGAACTGCGCGAAGCTGGTCAACAGATGCAGGTTCAGCCGCCCCTCTGGCGTGGCGGTGTCCAGCGGCTGGCTCATGCTGACCAGCCTGATGCCGGGGATGGTGAACAGGGGCAGCAAGGCGCAAAGATCCTGAACGCTGCGGCTGAGGCGGTCGAGCCGGTGGACGAGCACAACATCGATCTTGTCGGATTGCATATCGTCGAGCAGCTGACGCAATGCCGGGCGATTCAGATCACCGCCGGAATACCCACTGTCTTCATACACGGGTTCGATGGCTTGCCAGTGCTCATGCTGGTGTGCTTCGATGTAGGCGCGGCAGGCTTGGCCTTGCACTTCAACTGAAGGCATGTCCGAGTCCTGCCGGTCATCCACCGACACGCGCGCGTACACCGCGCAACGCAGTGGGCGTGGCGGTGAGATCTCGGCGGTCTGGGCAGGAACATGGCGCATAAACAGCATCATCCCAGACCGCTTCTGCCACCACCAGAGTAGGTGCAGTTATGGACTTGACACCATATGGCATTGAATCCATAATTCACCCATGACTTGGATCGTTCTCTTTCACGATGCTTTTGACACGGAGTTCAGCGACCTGAAAGAGGATCTGCAGGACGAACTGTTGGCGCACGCACGTTTGCTGGCGGAGTTTGGCCCGAACCTGGGGCGACCCACCGTGGATACGCTGAAGGGCTCGCGGCACACCAACATGAAGGAGCTGCGCTTTTCGTGGAACGGCCAAGTCTGGCGGGTGGCGTTTGCCTTTGATCCGCAACGGCAGGCCATCCTGCTGGTCGGTGGTGACAAGGGTGGCGCAGACCAGCGCCGGTTTTACAAACGCTTGATCAACGTAGCCGATGAGCGCTACGACGAGCATCTGGGCACCGTTGCCCAGCAAAGTAAGGAGTCCCATCATGGCAAGAAAACTCGATGATGTCTTGGCCGCACTGCCAAAAGAGCGCCAGCAACGGGTGGAAGCGCGTGCGATGGAACTGGCCACCCTCAAGGATCTGCGCTTGGCAGCCCAGCAAACGCAGGAGCAACTGGCTGCCACGCTGGGTGTCGGGCAAGACACCATCTCGCGGCTGGAAAAGCGCAGCGACATGCTACTGTCTACCCTGCGCCACTACGTGGAAAGCATGGGCGGCAAGCTGGAGCTCGTGGCGCATTTCCCGAACCGGCCACCGGTGGTGATTGAACATCTTGGGGTCGATGCCAGCGCTGGCAGAAAGACGCGCGCCACGGCCTGATCGCCGCTTCACGGCGCGGCTTGCGGCCGCCGATTCATATTCGGAATTGCCACCACTATTTAAAAAACCAACCGTTCTCGGTTGGTTTTTTTTCGCCCGTTCCTCCCAGTGTTGGCGCGGTTTCCGGGCCTGGCCTCGCGAGCGCTACCCCTGTGAAGTCGGCGTTTTCGCCCGCGCTGACGCCTCTCTGTTCTCCGTTTTCTCTGGTTGCCACGCGAGCGTTCTCGAGGCCACTTCCTTTGCTGGCGCGGGTTTAGAGGTGGTCGGTTGTGGTTGGCGACTCCTGTAGCGGTGGCGACCGCACAAAAAATCTGTACGTTGCCAACTTAATGGTTATTCCAAGCGAGCCGTTGCCGACCACGCCGAGACAAGCAGGCGCTGTAGCCTGAGGCGTTCAGCGATACCGTGGTTGCCAGTGGATCTAACATCCAGCTGTAACCATTTCGCTTTCTGTCCTCCAACTTTCTTTGCGAAGCCTCTTAAATGCCCGCTGCTTGTCCTGAGAAGTCCTACCGTCGCCGGGGTCGCCCACCTGCTTCGCAAGCCGGTCAGTTTGATGAACGGATCTTGCAGGTAGCAACGTCGTTGTTCTTGGATCGGGGCTTTGGCCGCACTACCTTAGATCTGGTGGCGCAGCACGCTGAAGTGGGCAAGTCCAGCCTCTACGCCCGCTATCCCAGCAAGGGTGATTTGTTCGCTGCCGTGGTCAGTCTCTCAATTCAGACGATGTTTGACCACTTGGCACCAGTACCCGAGGGGCTTGGTCTAGGTCAACGCTTGCAGGCGGTCGGCGAGGCACTGATCGAAGGCATGTTGCATCCGCGCTGTGTAGCGTTCATGCGCATCACGGCTGCAGAGGCGGATAACTTCCCCAATCTTGCGCTGATGGCTTACCAAGTGAGTTTTGATGGATCAGTCTCTTACGTGTTGAAGGGGCTAGGAGCAGCCAACCTCGACGCTGCCGACCCGGGGCTCATCACACTGGCACAGCGCTTTGTGGAGGTGGCTGTTCAGCCGTTGTCCTTCCAGGCGGCCTTTGGAGTTGACGTAGCCTTGCTTCGGCTACGTGCGTCACAGTGTGTGCATGACGCCGTCGAACTGCTCCAAGAGAAGATCGCGATGACGAACTGGGCACAATCCAGAACATAAAGGACGATTTCGTCCATTATTGTTAGACTGTAGGTCTTTGTCGTCAACGGAGACCCCTCATGCGCGCCTTTCCGCCGATCACCCCATCGGGTCCGCCCCAGGTGGTCTGGTTCAAGCGCGACCTGCGTGTAGGAGACCATGCGGCACTGGCACACGCATCGGCCGCAGGCCCGGTCTTGTGCGTCTACGCCGTAGAGCTTGAGCACTGGCACCAGCCTTGCATCAGTGACCGACAGTGGCAGTTTGTGCGTGAATGCCTGCTGAGTCTGGATGCGCAACTCAAATCGTTGGGCACTGCGCTGGAGGTTCACGTGGCGCCGGTCATCCAAATGTTGGACGTGCTGTACCAGCGGCTGGGTACGTTCACGCTGCACAGCCACCAAGAGACCGGCGGGCTCTGGACCTATGCACGCGACCGTGCGGTCGCCGCCTGGTGTCGGGACCATGGCGTGCGCTGGCACGAGTACCCGCAAAACGGGGTGGTTCGTCCCGTATCGCGCCGTGGTCGACGATTCAAGGAGCATTGGGATGCCTGGGCAGTTGCTCCTCTGGAGCGCCTGCCGTCCCATCTTGT
>DAIQRN010000258.1:0-4565 GCA_036786185.1 Acidovorax sp.
TTCGTTGTTGGTGACGGGAAGGTTGACGCGCATAGGTAAGTCCTGCCGAAAGGTTCCGCACTGAAACGGTGCGAACCATTGTGCACCTGTATGCTGACACAAAAATTTACGTAATAACCCGGATTGTCAGAAAAGACCGAGGGTGGAACATTGCTCCCGCCCCGGCGGCATGCTGTCGGCGCTGTGCGGCGCCACCGGCACCAGGGATGCCACGCGCACCCCCAGCAGGCGCAGGCGCCGGTCCAGCGGCACGCGCTTGAGGCACAGGCCGGCCACGCGGCGGATGGTGGCAGCGTCTTGCGTGGGCTCGGCGATGGTCTGGTCGCGCGTGACGCCGCGAAAGTCGTCGTAGCGCAGCTTGATGCCGATGGTGCGGGCCACATAGCCTTTGCGCTGCAGGTCTTCGGCCAGGCGCATGCACAGGTCTGTGAAGATGCGAGAGAGCTCGGCCTTGTCGCGCACCGCATGCAGGTCGCGGTCAAAAGTGGTTTCGCGGCTCATGCTCACGGGCTCGCTCTCGGTCACCACCGGGCTGTCGTCACGGCCCCAGGCCACGCGGTGCATCCAGGCGCCGGTGGACTTGCCAAAGTGGGCGATGAGCCATTGCGGGTCTTGCGCCGCCAGTTGGCCAATGGTTTCAATGCCCAGGCGCGCCAGCTTTTCACCTGCTTTGGGGCCGATGCCGTTGATCTTGCGCACGCTCAAAGGCCAGATCTTTTCCTGCAGGTCTTCTGCATAGACGATGGAGATGCCATTGGGCTTGTTGAACTCGCTGGCCATTTTGGCCAGCAGGCGGTTGGGTGCCACGCCAATGGAGCAGGTCAGCCCCGTCTTTTCAAAAATGCTTTTCTGGATCAGCCGCGCCAGCACGCGCCCACCTTCGCGCTGGCCGCCAGGCACATCGGTGAAGTCGATATAGACCTCGTCCACGCCCCGGTCCTGCATCACCGGCGCGATCTCCACGATGGCGGCCTTGAAGGCGCGCGAGTAGCGGCGTACCTCGTCGAAATCCACCGGCAGCACGATGGCCTGCGGGCACAGCCTGGCCGCCTTCATCATGCCCATGGCCGAGCCCACGCCAAACTGCCGCGCAGCATAGGTGGCCGTGGTGATCACGCCCCGGCCCACATAGTCGCGCAGCAGCGGGAAGTCCTCCACCGGGATGAAGCGCGGCTCGCGCAGCCCCGAGCCATCGGGGGTTTGCAGCAGCAGATCGTCCACCTTGCGCCGCCCGCCGCCAATCACCACGGCCAGGCCCTTGAGCTGCGGGTAGCGCAGCAGCTCGACGGATGCGAAGAACGCATCCATGTCGAGGTGGGCGATGCGGCGCAAGGGAGTGGGGTCGGCGGTCACGCCCTCTATTTTGCGAGTGCCGTGCTGCGTATGCCCTGCAGCGTGCCCGTGGGCGTGATGGCCTCGGGGTCGATCAGGCAGTGCAGCACGCTGGGCAGGCCACTGGCGCGAGCGCGGGCCAGTGCCGGTGCAAAGTCCTCGGTGCGCTCCACGCGCTCGCCGTGGCCGCCGAAGGCCTGGGCGTAGGCCTTGAAGTCGGGGTTCTTCAATGCCGTGGCGCTGATTCGGCCGGGGTATTCGCGCTCCTGGTGCATGCGAATGGTGCCGTACATGG
The DNA here is from genome assembly GCA_036786185.1 of Acidovorax sp. Classification (GTDB taxonomy): domain Bacteria; phylum Pseudomonadota; class Gammaproteobacteria; order Burkholderiales; family Burkholderiaceae_C; genus Acidovorax. The sequence goes on from DAIQRN010000258.1 coordinate 1,628, forward strand.
CGTTGTCCAGCAGCACCACGATGATGGGCAGGCCGTACTGCACGGCGGTGGCGAACTCCTGCCCGTGCATCAAAAAATCACCATCGCCCGCAAACACCACCACCTCGCGGCCCGGCCACAGGCGTTTGGCGCCCACGCCCGCCGGCAGGCCGTAGCCCATGGAGCCGCTGGTGGGCGCGAGCTGGCTCGCATAGGCGGTGAACGGCCAGAAGCGGTGCACCCAGGTGGCGAAGTTGCCAGCGCCGTTGCAGAAGATGGTGTCGGCCGGCAGAACCTGCTTGAGGTGCTGCATCACCTGGCCCATCTGCAGGTTGCCCGGAATGCGGATGGGCGCCGTGTCGCTCCAGGTCAGGTACTCGGCATGGGCGGCCTCGGCATGGCCCTGCCGGGGCGCATCGGGCCGCACGGCGCCCAGCGCTGCGGCAAAGGCCTGCGGCGTGGCGTGGATGGCCTGCGCGGGGCGGTACAGCTTGCCCAGTTCATCGGCATCGGCGTGCACATGCACCAGGGGCTGCGCAGGGTTGGGAATGGCAAACAGCTCGTAGCCCTGCGAGGGCACTTCGGACAGGCGCCCGCCCACCACCAGCACCATGTCCGATGCCTTGATGCGTGCCAGCAACCTGGGGTTCACGCCCAGGCCCAGGTCGCCGCCGTAGCAGGCGTGCGTGGCCGGAAAGAGCATCTGGCGGCGGAAAGAGCAGTACACGGGCAGGGACCAATCTGAAGCAAAGGCCGTGAACTCGCGCACGGCTTGCTCGGACCAGCGGCTGCCGCCCAGGATGGCCACAGGCTGTTTTGCCGTGCGCAGGCGCTCGGCCAGCTCGGCCATCTGCACGGCGCCGGGGTGCGTTTCCGTCACCTGGCAAGGCAGCGCATCGGCCACGCTGGCGGCCTCGGTCAGCATGTCTTCGGGCAGCGCCACCACGACCGGGCCGGGGCGGCCCGACGTGGCAACGTGAAAGGCGCGCGAGATCAGCTCGGGCAGGCGCGCCGGGTCGTCGATCTGCACCACCCACTTGGCCATGGTGCCGAACACGGCGCCGTAGTCCAACTCCTGGAACGCCTCGCGCCCCAGGGCGTCGCGCGCCACCTGGCCCACGAACAGGATCATCGGCGTGGAATCCTGGTGCGCGATGTGCACGCCCGCCGCCGCATTGGTGGCGCCCGGCCCGCGCGTCACAAAGCAGATGCCAGGCTGGCCGGTGAGCTTGCCCTGGGCCTCGGCCATCATGGCGGCGCCCCCCTCCTGGCGGCAGACGGTGACGGCGATAGATGCGTCGTGCAGGGCATCGAGCACGGCCAGGTAGCTTTCGCCGGGTACGCAAAACAATTGCTGAACACCGTGGGTGATGAGCTGATCAACCAGGATCTGGCCGCCAGTGCGGTTGAGATGGGGTGCGGTCGTCATGGACAGCTCAGACATCAAACTTCACGCCCTGCGCCAGCGGCAAGGCAGTGGAATAGTTGATGGTGTTGGTGGCGCGGCGCATGTAGGCCTTCCAGCTGTCCGAGCCCGCCTCGCGGCCGCCGCCGGTTTCCTTCTCGCCACCAAAGGCGCCACCGATCTCGGCGCCGCTGGGGCCGATGTTGACGTTGGCAATGCCGCAGTCCGAGCCCGCGGCCGACATGAACTGCTCGGCCTCGCGCACATTCAGCGTGAAAATCGACGACGACAGGCCCGCGCCCACGGCGTTGTTCATGGCGATGGCTTCATCGAGCGTGCCGTAGCGCACCACGTACAGGATGGGCGCAAAGGTCTCGTGCAGCACGGGGCCTTCGTGCTTTTGCAGCTCCACCAGCGCGGGGCGCACGTAGTACGCACCCTCGCCGCCCACACCTTCCACGCGCTCGCCGCCGTGCACCGTGGCGCCCAACGCACGGCTTTGCTCCAGCGCCTTGTGCATGCCTTCAAATGCCGGGCGGTCGATCAGCGGGCCCACCAGCGTGCCTGCGGCACGCGGGTCGCCCACCTGCACGTTGGCATACACCTTGGCGAGCTGGGGCACCAGCTGGTCGTAAATGCTGTCGTGCACGAACAGGCGGCGCAGCGTGGTGCAGCGCTGGCCCGCCGTGCCCATGGCGGCAAACGCGATGCCGCGCAGCGCCAGATCCAGATCGGCCGTGGGGGTCACGATGGCCGCGTTGTTGCCGCCCAACTCCAGGATGGCACGGGCGAAGCGCGCCGCCAGGCGCGGGCCCACGGCGCGGCCCATGGCGGTGGAGCCCGTGGCCGACAGCACGGCCACGCGGGCATCGTCCACCAGCACCTCGCCGATGTCGCGCTGGCCAAGGATCAGCTCCAGCAGGCCTTGCGGCGCATCGCTGCCGAAGCGTGCGATGGCGCGCTGGGCGATGGCGTGGACGGCCAGGGCCGTGAGCGGGGTTTTTTCGGACGGCTTCCACACCACCGCATCGCCGCACACCAGCGCCAACGCAGCGTTCCACGACCACACGGCCACCGGGAAGTTGAAGGCCGAGATCACGCCACACACGCCCAGCGGGTGCCAGGTTTCCATCATGCGGTGGCCGGGGCGCTCGGTGGCGATCGTCAGGCCATACAGCTGGCGCGACAGGCCCACGGCAAAGTCGCAGATGTCGATCATCTCCTGCACTTCGCCCAGGCCTTCGGAGGGAATCTTGCCCGCTTCCAAGGTCACCAGGCGGCCCAGGTCGGCCTTGGCGGCGCGCAGCTCTTCGCCCAGCAGGCGAATCAGTTCACCCCTGCGCGGTGCAGGCACGGTGCGCCAGGTGGCGAAGGCTGCGTGTGCGCGGCCAATGGCGTCGCTGGCCTGCGCGGGCGTGTGCTGGGGCACATGGGCCACCACTTCGCCGGTGAGGGGCGAGCGCACAGTCAGGTCGCCCCCCTGGTAAGCAGACGCGGGTACGCCCAGGCGCTGCAGCAGGGCATGGACTTCAGAAACGACGCTGGAAGCAACAG
>DAIQRN010000259.1:0-4565 GCA_036786185.1 Acidovorax sp.
TCGGCATCTGGATGTCCATCAGGATGGCGTCGTAAGGCAGCGAGGCACGCCGCACGCAGGCGATGCCCTGCTCACCATCGCTGGCAACCTCGATCTCTGCCCCCGCATGGCTGAGGAGTTCGCGCGCGACTTGCTGGTTAAGGGGGTTGTCCTCCACCACCAGGAGGCGCAGACCGGCCAGCGGCTGCTCGGTGGGCAAGTTGGCAGGGGTATGGCTATCTACCGTCACCGATGCCCCACGCGTGGCCTGCGCTACGGCATCAAACAGCATCGACGGGGTGACCGGCTTGACGAGGAAGCCGTCAAGGGGGTTTGTTTCCTCGCCCAGCCGCTCAGCGATCAGCTCGCGGCCATGGGCGGTGATCATCAGGATGGCAGGCAGATGCCCCGTATCACGGGCACGAATGCGCTGGATGGTTTCCCAGCCGTCCATGCCCGGCATGATCCAGTCCACACAGAGGATGTCGAATGAATGACCTGCAGCGGTGGCCGCTTCCAGCCGCTGGATGGCTTCGGCACCACTCGTTGCCGTTTCGACCTGCCAGCCAAAGGAGCTGACCATGGCAGCGAGCACTTCGCGGGCCGTGGCGTTGTCATCCACGATCAGCACACGCAGGGCAGCGTGTTGGTCATTTTCTGCCGCCGCCATGCGTTCGAATGCGCTGGTTTCTGCATCGCGGCGAAAATCAACGGTGAAATGAAAGTGGCTGCCCTGTCCGGGTGTGCTTTGCACCTGCAGCTCACCGCCCATCAGGCGCACCAGGCGGCGGCTGATGGCCAGGCCCAGACCGGTGCCGCCAAACCGCCGCGTGGTGGAGGATTCGGCCTGAGTAAAGCCCTCGAATATGGCAGCCAGGCGGTCGGCTGCAATGCCGATGCCGGTGTCGCGCACCGAAAACTCGATGCGCACACTATCTGACGTGGAGTCAAGCAGCTTGAGCCCAATCACGACCTCGCCACGCTGGGTGAATTTAATGGCGTTGCCCGCCAGATTGAGCAGCACCTGCTGCAAGCGATGGCCGTCACCGCGCAGTGCGCGCGGCACGGCGGGGTCCAGCTGAAAGAGCACTTCCACCGCCTTGTGCTGCAAGGTGGAAGACAGCACGACCGAGAGATTGCGCAGCAGTTCATCCAGACGAAAAGGCGTATCGTCCAGTTCCAGCTTGCCGGACTCGACCTTGGAAAAGTCCAGGATATCGTTGAGGATGGCCAGCAAGGCACGTGCCGCCCCTTCCGCCTTGTGGACGTAGTCGCGCTGGCGTGCATCCAGCCCGGTGCGCTCCATGAGTTGCAGCAAGCCCAGTACGGCGTTCATCGGCGTGCGAATTTCGTGGCTCATGTTGGCGACAAATTCGCTTTTGGCGCGACTGGCCGCTTCCGCCTCGACAGTGCGCTGTGCCAACGCGGCGTGCGCGGCCTGGGTTTGTGCATCTGCCTCGCGGCGGCGGCGCTGGGTCAGGTACAGGCCGGGCACCGTGATAGCGATGAGCAGTGCGTAAATGCCGCCAATCAGGGTGGCTTCTTCGCGCCAACGCACGTACATCGCATCGAGATCGCGACTGATGGCGACAACGACGGGTTTATCCATCTTCAGGGCGGGAGGCTGTACGGTGTGAAGCGCCATCATGCGCCACACACCGGTCAGCAGCACCCGGTCGGTCATGATGTTGGTCGCTTTGCCGCTTTCTTGGTGGCGCAAGAACAGGGAGCCAGGCTGGGCCAGATCTACCCCCAGCAGTTGCTCTTGCAGTGGGGCAATCAGGAACAGCTTGCCATCGCCATGGGCCAGTGCGGCCCAGGTATCCGGGGCATAACGCACCGATTCGAGCGTGCGCGTTAGCTCGTCCGGGCTGAGCGTGGCGCTGACAATGCCGGCGAATTCGCCGTTTGGGCCGCGCACCATGCGCACCATGTTCATTCCGAAAGCACCCAGGGCGGTTCTGAAAGGCGGGGCCAAATAGAGTGTGTCGATGTTGGGGTTGCGTGCAGCAACCTGAAAGTAATCGCGCTCAGCGAAATTCTTGCCCAGAAGCGTGTCTTGGTTGGACGCTAGGACGTTACCTTGGGCATCCAGTATCGATAGCGTGCGCACGGCGGGCATGGCATCGGCAAAAGCCTTGAGCCTGCGCCATGCCATCCGATTCAGAGCGCCAGTACGGCAATTCGTCGCGAATGCCGACCAGCGTGCGGTTAATGGTGTCGATCTGCTGCTCCAGCGCATCGTGAATCACGCGTGCCTGCACCGTGAGCCGATCGCGTTCGCGCGTCTCGATGTCTTTGCGCATCTCGGACATAAAGTGGCCGATGATCAGCCCCACCACCAGCAAAGCGCTGCCCAGCAGCAGCCACTCGATACCGTAGCGGGAAACAGAAAAGGCGCGTTGGGTGTTTGGCATGGCAATTTAAGTGCAGCTTGATGTATCAATCCACCACCGCAGCCGCATACCGCTTGACTTGGGCCAGCAGCTGTTGGGGGGAGTAGGGTTTGGTCAGATAGGCTTGCGCTCCCATGTCCAGGGCTTGCTGGCTGACGGGGCCCGCTTCGTGGGCCGTGAGCATGACGACGGACAGCTGCTGCCAGCGCGGTTCTTGCCGCAGGCGGCGCAAGAGTTCGAGGCCGTTCATACCGGGCATTTCAATATCGACCAGCATGACGCTGGGTTGCAAGCCCTCGTGCAGGCGCTGCAGGGCGGCCAGCCCGTCGGCCGCGGTTTCCACTTGCCAGCCGTGGCTGATCAGCAAATGCTGGGCCAGGCGGCGCACGCTGATCGAATCATCCACCAGCATGACCAGGGGGCGCTGGGGTTCTTCGGCCATGGCCTCGGGGTGGGCCAGGGGGGCCGGGTGGGCGCTGTGCTGGCGGTTTTCGTGGGCGGCGATGACGGGGGCGGGTTCATACACTGGCACCACTTGGCCGCTGGGCAGGCTGGCGGTGCCCAAGAGGCCGGCAATCGGGGTGGCCAGCCCGGTGGGCGGCTGCAGCAGCACTTCTTGCGTGGGCTGCAGGCTATCGACCCACAGGCCCCAGCGCTGGGTGGGGCTGCGCACGATGAGGATGTGGACATGGCCATCAAGCGGGGGCAACTGGCTGCAGGCCGATTGCTGCCACAGCGCCCCGGCCCAAAACAGGGGCAGCGGCCCGCGGGGGTCGCCGTGCAGCATGCCGCGCTGCAGGCCCTCTTCGGCCAGGCTCAGGGGGATGCGCAGCACGCCCTCAATCCACTGGCTGGGCAGGGCCACTTGCCAGCTGCCAGCGCGCAGCACCTGGATGGGCAGCACCGCCGGGGGCGCAGGCAGGGTGATGGTGGTGGTGCAGCCCTGGCCGGTGCGGCTGGCAATGTGCAGCTGGCCGCCCAGGGCCTGAATTTGGGCCTGCACCGCATCCATGCCGATGCCGCGCCCGGCCGTTTCGCTCAGGGCTGCGGCGGTGGACAGCTGGGGGTGGACGATGAGCTGCGCCGCTTGCTCGGCCGTGGGGGGCTCAGCACCCTGCCACAGGCCCAGGCGGGCGGCTTGGCGGCCAATGGCGTCCAGGTCCAGGCCCGCGCCGTCGTCACTCAGGGTGAGGATGTGCTGGCCATTGGCTTCGCGCAGCGCCAGGGTGATTTGGCCGTGGGCGGGCTTGCCAGCGGCGCGGCGCTGGGCGGGGGTTTCGATGCCGTGGGCCAGGCTGTTGCGTAGCAGGTGCTCCAAGGCCGGGGCCAGGGCTTGCAGGGTGGTTTTTTCCAGCAAGATGGCCTCGCCCTCGAGGTGCAGATCGGCTTGCCGCTGGCAGTCGTGTTCCGCCAGGCGCAGGCATTCGGCCAGGCGCTCTTGAATATGCCCCAAGGGCTGCAGGCTGGCGTAGAGCAGGCTGTGCTGCAGGCCTTGCAGGTAGCCGGTTTGGGTGGCCAGGGCGTGGGTGCTTTCCTGGTGGTGGTGCTGCAGTTGTTGTTGCACGGTGCCCAGGTCGTCGGTAGCGCTCAGCAGCCCGGCCAGCAGGTCTTGCAGCTCGCTGTGCCATTCGTAGGACAGCTCCATATCGCCATACACCATCAAGGTGTTGGCCCAGACTTTGCAGTCTTGCACCAGCGTGTGCAGGCGCTGCAGGCTGGCGGCCATTTCTGTGATGGCGCTTTGGCTTTGTGCGGTGGCTTCCTGGGCTTGGGTGTGGCTGATCCACAGCGCTTGGGTGTGGCGCTGCAGGGTCTCCAGCGGTTGTTGCTGGCTGGGCGCTTGCGGCGCGTGCAAGGCCATTTCTTGCTGCAAGGCGGCAAAGCCCAGGCGCAGCGCTTCGATGGGTTCGGCCAGGGCCTCGGGGCTGCTGTGGGGGGCAAAGGCCAGGGTTTCCAGGGCATGCACTTGCCGTGCCCAGGCGGCGGCACCGGCCAGGCGGGCGCTGCCTTTTAAGGTGTGCAAGGCCCGCAGCAGCGCCGGGGGGCAGGCGCTGCCTGGGGGCCAGCTGTGCAGGGCGGCTTGCAGCTGGGGCCACTGGGCTTGCATTTCTTCTTCTAAAACGCTGAAGTGCAAAGTTTGTAGCTGGTTGCGCTCTTCTTCTATAGGATTTTGATTGTTTTCTTGTTTAT
>DAIQRN010000260.1:0-4562 GCA_036786185.1 Acidovorax sp.
TGATGCAGGGGGCGTTCTTCTTGGCGTTTTCGAACATGTCGCGCACGCGGGCCGCGCCCACGCCGACGAACATTTCCACGAAGTCGGAGCCCGAGATGCTGAAGAACGGCACCTTGGCCTCGCCCGCGATGGACTTGGCCAGCAAGGTCTTGCCGGTGCCCGGAGGACCCACCAACAGCAGGCCGCGCGGGATGCGGCCGCCGAGCTTCTGGAACTTCTGGGGGTCTTTCAGGAAGTCCACGACCTCCTTGACCTCTTCCTTGGCCTCGTCGCAGCCAGCCACGTCCGCGAACGTGACCTGATTGGTGTTCTCGTCCAGCATGCGCGCCTTGCTCTTGCCAAAGCTGAAGGCACCGCCCTTGCCGCCACCCTGCATCTGGCGCATGAAGTACACCCACACGCCAATCAGCAGCAGCATGGGGCCCCAGCTGACCAGCAGGGTCATGAGCAGCGAGCCTTCCTCGCGCGGCTTCACGTCGAACTTGACGTTGTTGTTGATCAGGTCGCCCACCAGGCCGCGGTCGAGGTAGGTGGCGGTGGTGCGGATCTTTCGGTCGTCGTTGGTGACGGCCACGATCTCGGTCCCGCCCTGGCCTTCCTGGATGGTGGCGCTCTTGATGCGGTTGCTGCGGACTTCGTCCAGAAACTCCGAATAGCCTACGTGGCCTGCACCGGCGCCTGCACGCGTGTCAAACTGTTTGAACACCGTGAACAGCACCATGGCGATAACCAGCCACACGGCAATTTTTGAAAACCACTGATTGTTCAAGCGGGGCTCCAGTTGCAGGAAACAGAAAACAGACACACTGCCGTCACGACACGCATGTGTGGCCCATTTTAGGTCTTTCAAGCCACTCGGCCATCCCTATTCCCCCTAGCGGCCATGGAAACTGCACGGGCTTTGCGGTCAAATCGCACGCAGATGCCGCGCTGCTTCCTGGCCGCCAGCCCGGTCAGGCGGTCTTCTTGAGCCCCATGCCGACCAGGAAGGTCTCGGACGATTTGTCCCGCGATGCCTTGGGTTTCAGGGGTTTGACGACCTTGAAGGTCTGTTTGAACAGTGTCACCAGGTCGCTGTAACCGCTGCCGTGAAAGAGCTTGACCACCAGGGCACCGTCCGGTTTCAAGTGGTTGCACGCAAAATCCACGGCCAGTTCCACCAGATGGGCGATGCGCGCCGCATCCGCGGACTCGATCCCGGAGAGATTGGGCGCCATGTCCGACACAACAACGTCCACCACCCGGCCGTCCAGGGCCTGCTCCAGGCGCTCCAGCACATCGGCCTCGCGGAAGTCCCCGTTCAGGTAGGTCACGCCTTCAATCGGCTCCATGGGCAGAATGTCCAGGGCAATGATGGCGCCATTGAGCGTGCCCACCGCAGCGCCCGAGGGCGACAGTTTGCGGCGCAGGTACTGGCTCCAGGCGCCAGGCGTCGAACCCAGGTCCACCACGGTGTAGCCGGGTTTGATGAGCCCCAACTGCTCATCGATCTCCTTGAGCTTGTACGCCGCCCGGGCGCGATAGCCCTCCTTCTGGGCCAGTTTGACGTAGGTGTCATGGACGTGATCATTCAGCCACGCCTTGTTGACCTTCTTGCTCTGGGTTTTGACTTTCATTGCGCTTTTCTTCCTGCCTCGATAATACGGCCCATGCCCCAAATTCAACTCACTCCCGCCGAGCGCCGGCTCCACCGCGCTGATGCCCACCACCTGGACCCCGTGGTCCTGATCGGCGGCGACGGCCTGACCCCGGCCGTCAAGAAAGAGGTGGACGCCGCCCTCAACGCCCACGGCCTGATCAAGGTCCGCGTTTTTGGCGACGATCGCGCCGCGCGCGAACTGATCTACCAGGAGCTCGCCGCCGAACTCCACGCCGCCCCCGTGCAGCACATTGGCAAGCTGCTGGTGCTGTGGCGCCCCATTCCGGCCAAGGAAAAGGTGGTGGACGAAGACCGCATGCCCGGCCCGCGCGACGTGAAGGTGCTCAAGTTCGGCCGCCCCGGCCAGCGCCCCGAGGTCAAGCAGCTGCGCGTGCTGGGCAACCAGCGCCTGACCTCCGGCGGCCAGATCAAGCGCGCCAAGAAACCCAAGCCCACGTCCATCAAGAAGCGCCAGGCGGACTGATGAGCGCGTCGCGCCACATCCTGTGCATGAAATGGGGCACGAAATACGGCCCCGAATACGTCAACCGGCTCTACGCCATGGTGCGCAGGCACCTGTCGGGCGACTTTCATTTCGTCTGCCTGACCGATGACGGCACCGGCATCCGGCCCGAGGTGCGGTGCCTGCCCATTCCGCCACTGGATTTGCCGCCGGGCATCCCCGAGCGCGGCTGGACCAAGCTGGCCACCTTTGCCGCTGACCTGCATGGCCTCAAGGGTACGGCGCTGTTCCTGGACGTGGATGTGGTGGTGACCGGCAGTCTGGACGACTTTTTCACCCAGCCGGGCGAATTTCTCATCATCCACGACTACAAGCGGCCCTGGCGCATCACAGGCAACTCGTCGGTGTACCGCTTCGAGCTGGGCGCGCACCCGGATGTGCTGGCGTACTTTCGCGGCCACTTCGACACCATCCGCCAACAGTTTCGCAACGAGCAGGCCTACCTGTCGGATTTTTTGCACAAGCAGGGCAAGCTGCAATACTGGCCCGCCACGTGGTGCCCCAGTTTCAAGTACCACGGCATTCCCGCCTGGCCCACCAACTATTGGAAGGCACCGTTCGTGCCGCCAGGCGCGCGCATCGTGGTCTTTCATGGGGAATGCAACCCGCCTGACGCGCTGGCCGGGCGCCGCAACCGGCGCTTTCGCCACATCGAGCCCGCCACCTGGGTGGCCGAGCACTGGCGCGAATGAGCCGTTGAGCGAGTGGGTCAGCGCTTGGCCGTGCGCCACAGCACGGCCAGCGCGCACAACCACTGGCCCGCGTACATCACGGTACCCACGCCGTGCCACAGCTTGAGGTTCTGCCGCGCCACGATGCGCGGCGCCACGCCGTACTGCACCAGCAAGGCCAGCAACAGGCCCAGAATTACAAAAACAATAGCTGCTTGCGCCCATTCCTCGGGCTTTTCAGCATGTTTTTGCTTTGAAAGTACCAGCAGACAAGCGCAAGCTGCTATAGAAATATAAGTCTGCGCTGCAAACAGCTTGGCCGCCATCTGCCCCGCCATGGCGGGCGTGGGCAGGTGCGCAAACAGCATCGGTACCGCCACAAAGCCAATGGCCGAGAGGCTGCCCCACCACAGCGCGGCGGCCAGCACGGGAAAGCGGCGGTACAGAAGATCGGTCACAGGTAGCTGACGGCGACGACCTCATAGCGGCGGATGCCACCGGGCGCCTGCACTTCGGCGGTGTCGCCCTCTTCCTTGCCGATCAGTGCGCGGGCGATGGGGCTGGAAATATTGATCAGGCCCTGCTTGAGATCGGCCTCGTCCTCGCCCACGATCTGGTACTTCACCATGTCGCCGGAGTCTTCGTCCTCCAGTTCGACCGTGGCGCCAAAAACCACTTTGCCGCCTCCGTCCACGGCGCTGGGGTCAATGACCTGGGCCACCGAGAGCTTGCCCTCGATTTCCTGGATACGGCCTTCGATGAAGCCCTGGCGGTCCTTGGCGGCGTCGTAGTCGGCGTTTTCGCTCAGATCGCCCTGGGCACGCGCCTCGGCGATGGCGGTGATGACGCCGGGGCGCTCCACGGTCTTCAGACGGTGCAGTTCTTCCTTGAGTTTTTCGGCGCCGCGCTTGGTAATCGGAATGGTGGCCATTGTTCTTCAGTCTCCATAGGTCAATTGGCGACCCTATAAAAGGAAACCGCCGCACGTTGCCGCGCGGCGGTGTTGGTTCAGCGGGGGATTATGCCGCGTTTATCAGCGCTCAGGCCGCCAGCTGGGCATGCAGCTCCTGCACGGAATACACATCCAGGTTGTCCAGGTACTTCATGCCCTCCACGGCCGCCTCGGCGCCGAAGATGGTGGTGAAGGTGGTCACGCGGGCCAGCAGCGAGCTGGTGCGGATCGCGCGCGAATCGGCAATCGCATTGCGGCGCTCCTCCACGGTGTTGATGACCATCACGATCTCGTTGTTCTTGATCATGTCCACGATGTGCGGGCGGCCTTCGGTGACCTTGTTGACCACCTTGACTGGCACGCCAGCGGCTTCGATGGCGGCGGCCGTGCCCTTGGTCGCCACCAGTTCGAAGCCCAGGGCCACGAGCTGGCGCGCGATGTCCACGGCACGCGGCTTGTCGGCGTTCTTCACGGTAAGGAACACCTTGCCCGACGTGGGCAGCTTGGTGCCCGCGCCCATCTGGCTCTTCACGAAGGCTTCGCCAAAGGTCTTGCCCACGCCCATGACTTCGCCGGTGGACTTCATCTCGGGGCCGAGGATGGTGTCCACGCCGGGGAACTTGACGAAGGGGAACACGGCCTCCTTCACGCTGAAGTACGGCGGCGTCACTTCCTTGGTTAGCCCCAAGCTGGCCAGCGTCTGGCCGGCCATGCAGCGCGCCGCCACCTTGGCCAGCTGGATGCCCGTGGCCTTGCTGACAAAGGGCACCGTGCGCG
>DAIQRN010000261.1:0-4552 GCA_036786185.1 Acidovorax sp.
CAAAAAGGGCGGCAAAAGATTCGGACATGTGTTTCCTTGCCACAAACAGGATTCCAGTAGCACCATTGCTACTGTTTTTATAGCTGCTTGCGGTGGTTTTTTGCGGCAGAGCCGCGGGTTAGGTTAACGATCCACACCGCCTGTGCGCTGGCGCGCGAGAGGGGCGGCGTGGGCCTGTGGCACGGCCTTGCGGCGTGCCTGCGGGGACCTGCTTGTCAGCGAAGGCCTCGCATGTTCAGCCCCTTGCAGTAGCTGCGAAGGGCTGGCGCTCCTGCCACCAGGCCAACACCTGTTCGACGGCTTCATCAATCGTCAAGGTGGAGTTGTCCAGGACCAGGGCGTCCTGCGCGGGTTTCAAGGGTGCAACGCTGCGGGAGCTGTCCCGGGCGTCGCGCGCCTCCAAATCCGCGCGAAGGTCGTCGATATTAGCCGAAAAACCCTTTGAAATCAACTGTTTATAACGCCGCTCCGCGCGGCAGGCGGCGCTGGCCGTCAGATAGACCTTGAGTGGGGCCTCTGGAAAGATCACCGTGCCCATGTCACGGCCATCGGCCACCAGGCCCGGCAGACGCTGAAAGCTGTGCTGGAGCTGAACCAGCGCTGTGCGCACGGCGGGCAGGGCCGACACGCGGGAGGCGTTCATGCCGGCTTCTTCGGTGCGGATGGCGTCGGTCACATCGTCGCCGCCCAGCAACACCCGGCCGCCCTCAAAGCGCACGGGCAGGGCCTGGGCCATGGTGGCAATGCGCGCTTCGTGCCCGGCATCAATGGCCAGGCCCGCACGCAGCGCGGCCAGGGCGGTGATGCGGTACATCGCCCCCGAATCGAGAAAACCATAGCCCAGCCGCTGCGCCACGGCCGCCGCCACCGTGCCCTTGCCCGAGGCCGTGGGGCCGTCGATGCAGATCACCGGGATGCTGGCAGTTTCTACCTGGGCGACCGAGAACAGCGCCTCGAAATAGTCCGGGAAGGTCTTGGCCACGCACTTGGGGTCTTCGATGCGCACCGGCAGGCGGGCCGGGTTGAAGGCGGCCAGCGAAAAGCACATGGCCACGCGGTGGTCGTCATAGGTGTGGATGCTGGCGGGCTTCCAGCCTTCAGCGGTTGCAGGGGGCGTGACGCGGATGAAGTCCGCGCCTTCTTCCACCGTGGCGCCCAGCTTGCGCAGCTCGGCGGCCATGGCGGCGATGCGGTCGGTCTCTTTCACGCGCCAGCTGGCGATGTTGGTCAGCGTGGTCGTGCCTTCGGCGTACAGCGCCATCACGGCCAGTGTCATGGCGGCGTCAGGGATGTGGTTGCAGTCCAGCTCGATGGCCTTGAGCGGCCACGCACCGCGCTCGACGTGGAGCCAGTTGGGGCCGCCGGTGACCTGGGCGCCCATGGCGCGCGCGGCCTCGACAAAGCGGATGTCACCCTGGATGGAGTCCAGGCCGACACCCTGAATTTTGATACCTCTTTGGCCGTTAGCGCTTGCTGTGATTGCGCCAAGTGCTATGAAATAGCTAGCGGATGAGGCGTCTGCCTCCACATGGATGCTGCCCGGTGACTGGTAGCGGCTGCCCGCCGGGATGGTGAAGCGCTGCCAGTTCTGGTGCTCCACCACGATGCCAAACCGCGCCAGCAACTGCAGTGTGATGGCGATGTACGGCTTGGAGATCAGCTCGCCCACCACCTCGATCACGACGGGCTGGGTGCCCGCCGCCAGCGGCAGCGCCATGAGCAGGGCGGTGAGGAACTGGCTGGAGACATCGCCGCGCACGCGGATAGGCGCGCTCAGCGCCAGGGCGGGCACCCCCTGGCCGTGGGCGATCCTGAGCGGCGGGTAGCCGTCGTTGCCCAGGTAGTCGATCTGGCAACCCAGCTGGCGCAGGGCATCGACCAGATCGCCAATGGGGCGCTCGTGCATGCGCGGCACGCCCGACAGCTCGAACTCGCCGCCCAGCAGCGCCAGCGCCGCCGTGAGCGGGCGCATGGCCGTGCCTGCATTGCCCATGAAGAGTTGTGCGGGCGAGCGGGGCAGGCGGCCACCCAGGCCGGTGATGTGCACGGTGGTACCGTCCTCATCCACGGTGCAGCCGATCTGGCGCAGGGCGTCCAGCATCACGCGCGTGTCGTCCGAGGCCAGCAGGTCGTGCACGGTGGTGGTGCCATGGCTCAGCGCCGCCAGCAGCAGCACGCGGTTGGAAATGCTCTTGGAGCCCGGCAGGTGGACTTCGCCGGAAGCGGCTTGCAGGGGAGGCAGGTCAAGGAATGCAGTGCTGTACATCGGTATCTTTCGTGCATGGGTGCCAGCGCCCGTCGCTACCGACGCAGACTCATCCCGGTGCACCCGTGGAACTGGCTTCGCCAGGCCACCGAGTGCGTCCCCCTTGGGGGAAGGCGCCGCAGGCGACCCAGGGGGTTATTTCCTCTTCGCTCCCATGCGCCAGTGGGCACGGGTTTCGCTGGCCAGGGTCAGCATGTCTTCCAGGGCCTGGGCATCGCCGCTGGTCATGGCCTGCTCGATGGTGTGCAGGGCCTGCTGAAAGATCTTGGACTGTGCCAGGAGCTCCTCCTTGTTGGACAGGAGGATGTCGCGCCACATCTTGGGGTCGCTGGCCGCAATGCGGGTGAAGTCCCGAAAACCCGGGCCCGCCAGCGACAGGAAGTCGTCGCCATGGGATTGCCCGGTGATGCCGTTCATCATCGCGAACGCCAGCATGTGGGGCAGATGGCTCACGGCGGCAAAGGCCGCATCGTGCGACTCGGGCGACATGCTGCTCACGCGGCAGCCCAGGGTGGTCCAGATTTCCTCTGCCTTTTGTAGTTGCACCGTCAGGGTGCGCTCGATGGGCGTGAGGATGACCTGGCGGCCGCTGTACAGATCGGCCTCGGCATGCTCCACGCCCGAGACCTCGCGGCCCGTGATGGGGTGCGCGGGCACGAAGGAGCCCACCTGATCGCGCAGCGCGCGGCGCGCGGCCTGCACCACGTCGGCCTTGGTGGAGCCCACGTCCATGATGAGCATTTGCGGCGTGACCAGATGCTTGATGGCCTTGAGCGTGGCTTCGGTGGCGGCCACGGGCACCGCCACCAGCACGATGTCGGCTCCGGCCACGGCCAGCAGGGCCGAAGGCGCCTCGACATCGATCACGCCGAGCTGGCGTGCGCGGTCGGTGGTGGAGGGCGATTTGCTGTAGCCCACCACGCGCTTGACCAGGCCGGCCTTTTTCATGGCCAGGGCGAACGAGCCACCCATGAGCCCGCAGCCGATGAGTCCCAATTGTTCAAACATCTTGGCGGCTCCTTACGACGACACGGGGTAGGTGCCCAGAACCTTGTAGAACGCGCACAGGCTGCGCAGCTCTTGCAGCGCACGCGCCACATGGGGCTGGGCGGGGTGGCCGTCAAGGTCGATGTAGAAGTAGTACTCCCACTGACCGGTTCGGGCTGGGCGCGATTCAAAACGCGTCATGGACACGCCGTGGGTCTTGAGCGGCACCAGCAGGTCGTGCACGGCGCCGGGACGGTTGGGCACCGACACCACGAGGCTGGTGCAGTCCTTGCCCGAAGGCGGCGGCGTTTGCAGCGTGTGCGGCAGGCAGATGACGGCAAAGCGCGTGCGGTTGTAGGCATCGTCCTGGATGGCGTGCGAGACGATGTGCAGGCCAAACTGGGTGGCGGCGCGCTCGCTGGACAGCGCGGCCCAGGCCGGGTTGGTGGTGGCCAGGCGCGCGCCCTCGGAGTTGCTGGACACCGGGCGGCGCTCGGCGTGCGGCAGGTGCTTGGACAGCCAGGCCTGGCACTGCGCCAGCGCCTGCGGATGGGCCAGCACCACCTCGATGCCGTCCAGCGAATTGCCGGTGCGCAGCAGGTTGTGGCGCACCAGCAGGCTGACCTCGCCCACCACATGGGTGGGGGTGTGCAGGAACAGGTCGAGCGAGCGCGTGACCACGCCCTCGGTGGAGTTCTCCACACCCACCACGCCGTACTGGGCGCTGCCCGCCGCTGTGGCGTGGAACACCTCATCGAAGTTGGCGCAGTACATCAGGTCGGCCGCGCCGCCAAAGAACTCGATGGCGGCCTGCTCGCAGAACGTGCCCTCGGGGCCCAGAACGGCCACGCGCTGGGGCGCCTCCAGCGCCAGGCAGGCGGACATGATTTCGCGCCAGATGGCGGCTACATGCGCGCCCTTGAGGGGGCCGGGGTTGGCCTGGGTGATCTTGTCGATGACCTGGGCCACCCGGTCGGGGCGGAAGAAGGGCGTGCCTTCGCGCTTCTTGACTTCACCCACTTGCTCGGCCACCAAAGCCCGCTGGTTCAGCAGCGTGAGCAGTTGCTGGTCGATGGAGTCGATCTGCACGCGCAGGCTGGCGAGGTCGGGTGAGGCTTGCGGAGTATTCATGAATGGGAGGTGTCTGTGCACTGTCGCGTGAACGGCTGTCGGTCAGGGTTCAGGCGTGTTTTTGTTCAAATTCTCGCATGTAGTCCACCAGCGCCTGCACGCCAGCCAGCGGCATGGCGTTGTAGATGCTGGCGCGCATGCCGCCCACGGACTTGTGGCCCTTGAGCT